>NNSL01000285.1 GCA_003123965.1 Balneolaceae bacterium SMO_bin1 | reverse complement strand
ATCTGGTGACCGAAATCGTTTTGTATCTGCCGCAGTGATGATTCCAGGGCGATAGCCGAGAAGGTGGCTAAATCGTAATTTCGGCTCGTGTAATAATACACATCAAAGTGCTCCGATTGGATGAAGCGCCAGTCGAAATCTTTGTACTGCACCCTGTTTTTTGCCAAAGCTAAAATATTGCGCATTGGCCTCAGGGATGCCCAGCATCACAAAGGCCGCAAGAAAAGCAACGATAAGCGCTAGTCGGGAACCCTTACTAAATATATTCATAGTCGAAAATTTATCTTATAGGTAGCAGCTTCTTAAGCTTAATCTACCAGCGCTAGGTCAATATGACGCTGCTCGAGGTCGGTTCGAACAACTTTCACTCTCACTTCTGTACCAAGCTGGTATTTTTTGCCGGTTGAACGGCCGCGCAGCTGATGCTGATTCTCATCATACACATAATAATCATCTTTCAAATCACTTACGCGTATCATTCCTTCGCAGTGCACATCAACTAAATTAACAAAAATGCCGTTTTCAATCACTCCGCTTACCACGCCGTCGAACTCTTCGCCTAAATGCTGGCTCAGATATTCAACCTGCTTAAGCTGCACGGAATCCCGTTCGGCTTCAATAGCGGCACGTTCGCGTTCACTACAGTGGCTGCCCAGATCTTTCAGCTCTTGGTACTTGTACCCGGGCTTGCCGGCATCATAACTTTTAAGCTGGCGATGCACTATCACATCTGGATAACGGCGAATGGGGCTTGTAAAGTGTGCATAATCTGAGAATCCGAGTCCAAAGTGCCCCACGTTGTCGGGGTGATACTCCGCTTTTGACATGGCTCGAAGCATAAGGCTGTTTACAGTGAGCTCCATCGAAGTGTCTTCGACCTCCTCTAGCAGCCTGTTTATGGCATTTGAGGTAATATTCTGGCTCACATCAAATCGGATACCCAGCGGTTTTACGGTTTCCTTAATGTTCTGCAGCTTCTCAATGTCCGGCTTATCGTGCACGCGGTAAAAGAACGGAAACAGATCCTTGTCGTTTTTCTTATTCGAACGTTTGCGCATTTTTTTGATGTGGATGGCAACCGTTTTATTGGCCATGAGCATGCACTCTTCTACCAACCGGTGAGCGAACAGCCGTTCTTTGAGCACAACTTCGATAGGTTTGCCATTGTCATCGAGCACAAATTTTGGCTCGGGCGTATCGAACTTGATACTGCCTTCGTTGAACCGTTTATCAATAAGCACGTGTGCTAACTTTGCGGCTGTCTGCACGGGCGTTGAAAACGGGCTGTCTTTGCCGTCAATAATTTCCTGCGCCTGCTCGTAGGTAAATCGTTTATTGGAATGGATGATGGTTTGCTCAATTGAATAGTCCACCAACTTACCGTTAGGGGCAATTTCCATAAAGCAGCTGTAGGCAAGTTTATCTTCTTCAGGGCGCAGGCTGCAAACGCCGTTACTTAACTTCTCCGGCAGCATGGGTATCACTCGATCAACCAAGTACACGCTTGTACCCCGCTTTTCAGCTTCTTGGTCGAGTATAGAGTTGCGCGGCATATAATGGGTAACATCGGCAATGTGCACGCCGAGATAATAATTGCCATTATCAAGCACCTCTATACTGATGGCGTCATCGAAGTCTTTGGCATCATCGGGGTCGATGGTAAAAATGGTTTCATCGCGCAGGTCTTTACGCCGCTCGAGTTCTTGCTCGGGAATATCGAATGTAATCTCTTCTGCGTATTCTTCCACTTCGGGCGGAAATGGAGCTTTGATCTGGTTCTCGGCTAAAATTGAGAGCAGGTTGGCATCGTTGGTTCCTTCTTTGCCCAATATTTGGGTGATGCGTGCTTCCGGCAGCGACCGCGGATGAACCCAGTCCACCAGCTCAAAAATTACTTTATCCCCGGGCTGCGCCGCGCCAATGTGCTCGGGAAGAATAAAGAAATCAACGTGGGCTGATTTTTCATCGGGCTTGATGAGAAAATTCTGTTTGCCCTGCTTTTTTAGGGTACCCACATAAATTTCGCGACCGCGTTCTTTTATATTAACAATCTTACCTTCTTTGCGGCCGCCGTGCCCCTTGCCGGAAAAAAGTTCAACCTCTACAATATCGTCTTGCAGGGCGGTTCCCAGATTCTTGTTCTTCACCCGGATGTCCTCGTCAAAACCTTCGGCTATTAAATAGCCCGTGCCGCGGCGGCTTATATCAATCTTACCGGTCACTGTTTTTGATCCGGATCGGCTTGTGCTGTTGCCAGCCCACTGAATGCTTCCGCCTTTTTTCTTCACAATTAAATCGCGATCGAAAAGGCTGTTTATCGTGCTTTTCAGTGCTTTATTATCTTTATTTCCCTGTACTTGTAATATTTCCTGCAGCGATTCAAATGGCAGCTGCGCATCCGGATTTTTCTTAAGTATATCCAGGATGATATTTTCAAATGTTTGCTTTTTTGACATCAATAATATTTTAAAAAATTAACTTCTTAGTTTCGCTTCTCAGTTATGTTTTCCTGTTCTGATTCAGAATTTTGTTCTCGTGCTTCAAAATTGATTTCTTCTTTGCCAATCAGTCGGCGAAAGAAGTTCTGTACTTTATGTCCCAGTTGTTCCCACGTATTAAACTGTACCGATGCTTCAACACCAACACCATCAACCGTGGGTGAAAAATCACCAGATTGAGCGTTGGATGCAATCGATCCGAAAATTTGATCCTGCCGGTGAAAAGCCGTCAGCGATAAATTCTGGTTGATGCGATACGTCGCGTTCAAATCGCCAATTCGCTCTCCAAATGAGCTTCCGGCCGCCCCGCCTGTTAAATAGCCTTCACGGCGTAAAACCAGTTTGTCGTTATATAACCGCAATGCAACGCCTAAATCAATCTGGTTGTATTGGTTCAGGTTAAAGTCAATATCAAACTGACTAACATCGCTGTCTAGCAGGGAGTTTATTTGGCTGGACAAAAGCGGGCTTATTACTTGATTCGAAAGTATCGGATTAATAAATGTTGAACCTTTTGTTAACTCATTTCGAAGCTGCGCCGTTTGCGATTCCGATCCTTCCGTATTCAGTAAATTACCCGTTAGCAATAAGCTGGTAGCCTGTAACAGCTTTTCCTGTTCGTCATTATTTATCCGATTGAGCCTGAACTGCAATTCTGACGTTGATGTAAGTTCGAACGATTGCGGCACCTCAAAGTAGTAATTATTCTGAACATTGCTCAATGTTCCCGCAATCTCTACCACTAGGTTAACCGGCACACGCTGCGGTGCCCCCTCGGTGTTGTTAGTAGTACCGGGAAATGTGGTTCTGGCGTTGTAAACCGCTTGTATATTCAAGCGCGCATTATCGGGTTGGCCTTCCCAGAGAATGCTTCCACCGGAGCGGATATCAAGCTCGCGCGAAAATATTTGCCCGCTCACAAAGTTGTATGTTCCGCCGGTCACATCAAAATTGCCAAACATTTGCACATCACCCTCCTGCATGCTTATACGCAGGCGTCCGGTGCCGCGCGCTGATAGTCGCTCACCGGTTACCGGGTCAAAAATGAGGCGCATATTTATTGGGTTGGGTGCATCAAACTGAAGATCGATATTGAAACGTTCGTTAAAGGATAAATCATCCTGTGGCTGCTGAACTTGGGAATCACTTAGTCCCATTTTTTCAAGATCTCCCTGCGTAAGCTCAGCATCTTCGGGCCTGGGTTCGGTAAATGAATCAACAAACCGAATAAAATTATTATTCGTACTTAATTCAGTTTCTGCGAGCAGCGGAATAGAAAGCGAGGAGTTCTCGGAAACGCGGATGTCGGTAAGGCTGCGAAGCTGCATATCACGGTTGGAACCGCTCAGGCTAATTCGGCCGGTACCTGCCACCCCGCCAAAAAATGGCACATCGGTGCCGTAGCTGTTATCAAGAAACATGAGGTCATCAAGCTCCATCTGCAGATCGAGAAATGTGAGCGGTTGGAAATCGTTTAAATCAACCGTGCCCGACAGGGAGCCGTTACCGCCCTGATTATCGCTTATAGCCACATCTTTTATTACAATACCTTGCTCATCGTTAAATGAAACCGGCCCGTCGAGATAGTAATTAGTATTCAAGAAAGCCGGCCGGGCGTACACGTCCTGTACATCAAAATCGAAGTTGTAATTTACATCCTGCAAGTTTCCGGCAATATATCCGCTACCGCTGGCCTGCCCTTCAAGCTGCTGAAATATATTTTGTATCAGCAATTGTACGGCCCACATATCAATTTCGTTAAAATCAGCATCGAAATAGAAGGTGGTATCTTGCTCAGTAGCTACATCGGCGGCTTTAAAATATCCATCGAGCACGATGTTCTGCCCAACCCCTTCGTTGCCTTCAATATAATTCTCGTATTTAGTTGAATCGGTGATAATTTCCAGACGGGTATCAAACCGATTCTGACTTTCATTAAACTGGCTGCGAAAAGCCACATCACCCACAAGGCGATCTTCTAGCTCCAACCGGTTAACGGTTAAATCTCCTTGTATTGAGGGTGTTCGGGTGATGGATCGGGTTTGCAGGGTTCCGTTCAGCTGCCCGGAAAAATTAAGATCACCCTTCAACAAGTTTGAAATACGGCTCAAACATTACATTACGAATTACATATCGAAGCGAATCGCTGCGATCGGGACTCATGGTTCCCTGAAGTGCGAT
>NNSL01000163.1 GCA_003123965.1 Balneolaceae bacterium SMO_bin1 | reverse complement strand
TTACGGATGTGAATCCCAATCAAAATGATAACTAATTTTTTAGTGCATGTCCGGTGATATAGATTTCGATAGCATTGAATCGGCTATCGAAGACATAAAAGAGGGCCGCATGATAATTGTCGCGGATGATGAAGACCGCGAGAATGAAGGCGACTTTCTGATGGCGGCCGAAATGGTTACGCCCGAAGCCATAAATTTAATGGCGAAGCATGGCCGCGGACTTATCTGCGCGCCCATCACCCGCCGCAAAGCCTACGATCTGAACCTTGATTACATGGTGACGTCAGGGGCCGATCCTGATGAAGCAGCCTTTACGGTTTCAGTTGATCACAAAGAATTGACCACCACCGGTATCTCGGCATCCGACCGGGCCCATACTATCCGTGAGCTGATTCGCGATAACGCCAAGCCGGAAGCATTTCGCCGACCCGGACATATATTCCCGCTCATCGGCGCTGAAGGCGGCGTGTTACGCCGTGCCGGCCACACCGAAGCATCCATTGATTTAGCGCGACTGGCAGGATTAAAGCCGGCGGGAATTATTTGCGAAATCATGAAAGACGACGGTGAAATGGCCCGCCTGCCTGATTTGGCCGAAATTGCTGAAGAGTTTGATATGAAACTCATCAGTATCAAGGATTTAATTTCGTACCGGATGAAGCACGAATCGCTGGTACGCAAAATCGTGGAAGTGGATCTGCCCACCATTTACGGAAACTTTACGCTGCATGCATTTGAAGAACGCCTTACCGGCGACCAGCACCTGGCGCTGGTAAAAGGCGAATGGACTGAAGAAGATCCCGTGCTGGTGCGCGTGCACTCCTCGTGCATGACGGGTGATATTTTTGGGTCCAAACGCTGCGACTGCGGCGAACAGCTGCACCAGGCACTGCTGCAGGTTGAAGAAGAAGGGCAGGGCGTGGTGCTGTACATGAACCAGGAAGGCCGCGGTATTGGCCTGCTCAACAAGCTGAAAGCGTACAAGCTGCAGGAGCAGGGCATGGATACGGTTGAAGCCAACGAAGCGCTCGGCTTTGAACCCGATCACCGCGATTACGGCGTGGGCGCGCAAATTCTGCGCTCGCTTGATATTCGTAAAATGCGTCTTATGACGAACAACCCGGTGAAACGCGTAGGACTCAAAAGCTTCGGCCTGGAAATGGTAGAGCGCGTGCCCCTTGAAGTGGGCGCCTATCCCGAAAACGTGCGCTACCTAAAAACCAAGCGCGATAAAATGGGCCACGAGTTAGATATGAATGAACTCGATCCCCACAGCCCCGAGTTTATCGATAGTATTGTTGAGGAATAAGTATTGAGAGGAAAATCAAAGCTCCTGTTTTACTCGCTGCTTTGTACCTGCTTCCCTAAATCACTTTTTCTTCCGTCGGGATGGTCGAATTCGTTTCTGAATGTTGCTCTTCAGATTCGTTTTCTACTTCTGGCAGGATTTTTTTGTGGAAAAGAATAAGCGCAATAATAGCGGTGGTGATGGCAATATCAGCCACGTTAAAGATGTAGGGGAAAACGGGATAACCGTTGATGGTGGCGCTGAAATAGATAAAGTCAATGACGTGCCCTTCTAGCACGCCGCCGTAGCCGCCCACAATGCCCATGGCCAGCCGGTCGATAATATTGCCGAACGCGCCGCCCAGCACCAGCCCCATGCAAAACAGGTAGCCGTAGCCCGCGTAAGAGATGGTGTAAAGCACGTAGCCCAAAATACCCAGCGTGGCTACAATAGAAACCACGCTTACCCACTCCGTTGAAAGCCAGTCCATGCCCATGGCCATGCCGGGGTTCAGCGTATAATGAAAGACCAGCCACCCGGGAATGATTTCCCAGTTTTGAAAAGCCGGCGTAGTGCGTACAATATACTTGGTAACCTGATCAAGTATAATCACTACCAGCGCGGGCAGGGCCAGTGTTAGAAGTTTTTTAGCTTGCAAGAATCCGGAATGTAGATGAAAAAATTAGCTTATCGGCGCTTCAGCTTGGCATCGATGCTCAGCTGCGTATGCGGTACCGCTTCGAGCCGGCCTTTGGCAATTTTTTTGCCCGTCACCTTGCACACACCGTACGTTTTGTTGTCAATGCGCGTGAGTGCATCATTCAGGTAGCGGATAAACTTACGTGTGCGGTTGTAGAGCATGTACGTTTTTTCGCGCTCCTGGGCATCGGTGCCGGCATCGGCCATGTGAAATGAATAGGCCGACTCATCACTGGCGTTTTCCATGCTCTCACGCAGGGTACGCTGCAGCGCGTCCATCTCGTTTTCAGCTTCTTCAAGCTTATTCAAAATGATCTCGCGAAAATACTCCAGCTCCTCATCGGAATAGGGTGAAATACGCTCTTGGTCGTCGTTTGTTTGTTCTTTATCTGTAGATGCCATAATAGACTTTCATCTAATTAGTTGGGATTTCTCTGAATGGAAATCGTACAGTCCTGATTATTGATTTCCCATGTTTTCTTAAAATCGGATACGTCCAGCGTGCCCCTTTCAATGCTCTTGGCCAATGTTTCACGCTTAATATAATCATTCATAGATTCAATGGCTTCATGAATTTCATCGGGGGCTTCTACGCCAATTTTAATGCGGTCAGTCACATCAAAGTCGGCTTCTTTGCGCATGTTTTGGATACGGTTGATGAACTCACGGGCAATGCCTTCCTGCACCAGCTCATCAGTGAGCTCGGTATCCAGCGCCACGCTGAGCCCGTTTTCGGTTTCAACCTGCCAGCCTTCGAGCCCCGTACGGCTTATTTCCAGCTCATTGCGGTCGAGTTGAACCGTTTCGCCGTTGTCCAGTTCCAGGGTAAGGCTGCCGGTTTCTTCGAACTCGGTAATTTCTTGGGTGGTCAACGAATTAACTTTGGGCGTCACTTTTTTAATGGTGCCGCCAAGGCGTTTACCCAGCACCGGGAAATTCGGCTTGGCTGACTTCTCTACAATGCCGGAATCATCGTCCACAAACTCAATCTCATTGACATTCACTTCATCAAGAATAATTTCTTTGACTGACTTGATAGCTTTGCGGTCTTTATCATCATCAATAGGCAGGATGATACGCGATAGCGGCTGGCGTACATTAATCTCAATTTTATTGCGCAGGCTCAGCACCATCGACGAAATTTGCCGCGCCAGCTGCATGCGGTGCTCCAGCGCCTTGTCGATGGCGGTTTCTTCAACCGTGGGATAAAACGAAATATGCACCGATTCTTCGTCAAGTTCGGTAACGCCGTTCAGTCGCTGGTACAGCCATTCACCCATAAACGGGGCGATGGGGCTCATCAGCTTGGCCAGATCTACCAGGCACTGGTACAAGGTTTGATAAGCCGCAGTTTTGTCCAGGCTTTTGCCCTCTTTCCAGAAGCGCCGCCGGCTGCGCCGTACGTACCAGTTGCTCAGTTCTTCTACAAATTTTTCAACATCACGGGCCGCTTTGGTGGGCTCGTATTCGTCCAAGTGTTCGTCCACTTTTTTAACGGTGGTGTTGAGCCGCGAAATAATCCAACGATCCATTTCTTTGCGGTCGTCAACCGGAATGGGCGTTCCCGAATACATGAAGCCGTCGATGTTCGCGTACATGGCAAAAAACGAGTACACGTTCACAATGGTATTAAAAAACTTACGCTGCGTCTCCTGTAGGCCACTTTCGCTGAACTTGATATTCTCCCATGGCGATGCGTTGCTCATCATGTACCAGCGTACGGTGTCGGCCCCGTATTTTTGAATCACCTCAAAAGGATCAACCGTGTTGCCCTTTGATTTGCTCATTTTGTTGCCGTTTTCATCAAGCACCAGTCCGTTGGAAATCACGTTTTTATAGGCGGGCTGATCGCAGAGCATGGTGCCCAGTGCGTGCAGCGTGTAAAACCATCCGCGTGTTTGATCTACGCCCTCGGCGATAAAGTCGGCGGGGAAATTGGCTTTGAACTTATCCTTGTTTTCAAAGGGGTAGTGCCATTGTGCGTAGGGCATGGCGCCGGAATCAAACCAAACGTCCAGCAGATCAGGGATGCGCCGCATGGTGCCACCGTCGGGGCCTTCCCAGGTGATGTCGTCAATGTGCGGGCGGTGCAGGTCAATCTCAACGTCATCATCTAACCCGGCTTTCTCTTTCAATTCCTCAATACTGCCGATGCACTCTATATGCTCGGGATTTTCATCGCTGATCCAAATGGGAATGGGCGTGCCCCAGTACCGCTGCCGCGATACGGCCCAGTCAACGTTGTTTTCGAGCCACGTTCCAAATCGGCCCGAGCCGGTGCTTTCCGGCTTCCAGTTAATATTCTTATTGAACTCCACCATTTTGTCTTTCACGGCGGTGGTTTCAATGAACCACGATTCCACCGGGTACGACATCAGCGGGGTGCCCTTGCGCCAGTCATGCGGGTAATTATGCACGTATACATCGTGCTTATACATCAAGTGCTTATCTTTGATGGCGCGGGAAATATCTTTGTCGGCATCCTTGAACCATTGACCTGCAAAATCGGGCGCCTGTTCAGTGAATTTGCCGTCGCTGTCAATGGGGTTGAACATCGGAATATCGGCCTCCTGACAGCTCTGGAAGTCATCGGCGCCAAAAGCGGGGGCGGTATGCACCACGCCGGTACCGTCTTCGGTGGTTACATATTCGGCGGGGATAACGCACCAGGCCTGGGAGCGATCGTATTGCTCGTAGGCGAATTTGAACACCGGTTCGTAGGTCATGCCTACCAGTTCTTGCCCGGC
>NNSL01000483.1 GCA_003123965.1 Balneolaceae bacterium SMO_bin1 | reverse complement strand
AATTCATGAGAATAGTTCTCGTTCTCACTATCCAATGTGCTCGTTTTATTGCCTGGACCTTACAAAGCATGAATATGAAGAGGCTTTCAGAGAACACATCTATTTTAGCGATGATCATTTTGCGTTGAAATATAATGTGATAGAAAAAGCATCTCGGGGCGTTCTATATTTGGATCAATTCTCCGAATTATCGAACGAGCTCATGCTCAAAGTCGTAGCATCATTCAAAAAGGGAAGCGAACAACTTTTCAGATATTCTCAGGATGCCGAACCGCGTCTAATTTTGTCGGTTAACACAAAATCATATCAAAAACTGCAGCAAACCGAAACATGGGAACAAGTTCTTGAAATTCTTCATCCCCAGAGTATTACCGTTCCGGCTTTACGAGAGCGACCCGAAGATATCCCCCTGCTCATTAATTCATTTATTGAATCTATAAGAAATAGCTCCGAGCGGTTTGGCAAACTTTCAATATCAGAAGCAGCAATAGATGCCTGTTTACTGTACAACTGGCCGGGCAATATTATTCAGCTTAATAATGCTATTTTGCAGGGAGCCATTCTATCAGACGGGGAAACAATTGAGATTCACCACTTGCCGTTTTCAATAAACTGGGATTTACAGGACGATTTGCGTAATTGAAATCAGCCTGAAACTGAAACCCAAGACAGAATATCTAAATCGCACATCGAGTCACGAGCTCCTGCTCAGCAGTTAATTTCTTTATATTTATCCAGCTTGTTGTGCAATGTTTTACGTGCAAAGCCTAGTATTTTGGCTGCTTCAGTTTTGTTATTATCAACCGATTCTAACGTCTGTTTAATAACACGGCGTTCAATTTCTTCAAGGCTTGACCCAATAGAAATATGCATAACATTTTCTGAATCATGAACTTGGGCAGGGGTTTCAGTTTGTATTTCCTCTGTATTCTGAACTTTGTTCTTTAGTTGGGAAGGCATTAAATCTGCAGTAATAAGTTTCCCATTTGAAAACACTACCGCCCGTTCTACTACGTTTTTTAATTCGCGTACGTTACCAGGCCAGTTATAGTCCATAAACAGCTGCATGCATTCATCATCAATGCCTATTTTTTCAATATCGTAGGAGGCAGTAAAATGATTCAAGAAGTAATCTGTCAGTGCTGGAATATCATCTTTTCGGTTCCGCAGCGGCGGGATATATAATTCAATAACATTTAACCGATAATAAAGATCTTCTCTGAATGAGCCCGACTTAACTTGATCGGAAAGTACTTTATTGGTTGCAGAAATGAGCCGAACATCAACCTTCACTTCATCTTTACCGCCCACCCGGCGAAACGAACCCAGTTCAACGGCCCGTAAAAGGCGAACCTGAGTATTCAACGGCATTTCGCCAATTTCATCTAAGAAAAGGGTGCCCTTATTGGCCATTTCAAAGCATCCCTCCTTTCTGTTATTAGCACCGGTAAAAGCCCCCTTTTCGTGGCCGAAAAGCTCGCTTTCTACCAGTTCGGCCGGTATGGCCCCACAATTTATAGCCACCATGTTTTTCTTTCGAACGATCGCTAAAATAATTTATTAACTCGGCTATCACTTCTTTCCCGGTTCCATTTTCTCCAGTAAGCAGCACAGTGGCTTTTGTTTTTGCCACTAGCTTTACTTTTTCAAGCAGATCCAGCATCATGCTGTTCTGTGTAATAAAGAATGGTTGATTACCTTGCTTATTCCCGAAATTTCTATGTGCATATTGTTCCATCTTAGAGCCTCCCTTTTAGTTATACCAACTTGTTGAAAACCAACATAGTAGAATGAGGTGATACCCTAAATAGAAGAAACTATATATTTGGTGTACTACTATTTACTACAGACTGCAATAAGTACTAAAGGTATGGCATAATTTTATTGCCCTATAAACTATAAATAGACATTTTATGAAACCTATAAAAAATTATAGCTTTAAATATTAAGATATTCTATAGTTAATCAGCTTTGTTTTTAAAGTTTCAGTCACGGCATAATCATGGTTGCGATTTTACCATCACTTTAGGACTTTAAGGCTTCGTTGATTTGAACTTAATATGCTGATTTGAAAATAGTTGTCATTGGCGCAGGCGAAATTGGATACGATTTGGCCAACACGCTATCTACCGAGCGACATGATGTTATTGTACTAGATCGCGACACCGAAGCCTTATCCCACGTATCTAACAACCTTGACGTACTTTGTGTTGAAGGAAACGCCACTTCTGCACAAGACTTGGTGAAAGCCGAGGTTAAGGATGCCGACATTGTAATTTCGGTAACCAGCATCGACGAAGTGAACATGATTGCCTCCATGCTCAGCAATCGGCTGGGAGCAAAAAAGGTGATTGCACGTATTCGCAGTGATGAACTTTCGCGGCCCGACACCCGTTGAAGCCTACCGACCTGGGCATTGATATAATCATTCACCCCGAGCTGAGTGCTGCCGAAGAAATTATCAGTCTTATCAAACGGGCCTCGGCCAGTGATTTGGTCAATCTTGCCGATAATAAAATGCAGCTAATTGGGCTGCGCATTCATGAAGGTTCTGAGTTGGTTGGCAAAACATTGTCTGAATACGCGCAAGAACATTCCGATATTACTTTTCGTGTTACGGCTATTGCCCGTAAAGGCCGAACTATCATCCCCACCGGTGCCGTACGGATACAGCCGCGTGACCAGGTTTTCATTTTGGCCCGGACGGAACGCATTCCTGATATTATAGCCACCACGGGACGGCAGGAAGAAGAGATTGAACGCGTAATGATTGCAGGTGGCACCCCTGTTGGGGCCATGATTGCGCGCTTGCTTATGAATGAAGAAAAAAACTGGAATATTAAACTTATTGAACCCGATTACGACAATGCCGCCAAGCTGGCCCAGGAATTAGAAAATGTGCTGGTACTAAATGGCAACCCCACGGATCCGGACCTGCTGGCCTCGGAAGGCATCACCGATGTTGACGCCTTTATTTCGGTGACGGAAGACGAAGAATCGAATATTATTTCCTGCCTGATGGCCAAGCACCTGGAGGTAAAAAAAACCGTGGCACTCATATCAAAGCCTGATTACATTCCTCTGAGTCAGACCATTGGGCTTGATGCAGCGGTCAATAAAAAGACAGCAGCATCGAACGAAATTCACCGCCATGTACGTGGCGGACGCGTAATATCGGTAACCGCGCTGCGTGGTATCAAAGCAGAAGTGATTGAATTGCAAGCCTCAGCAAAATCAAAAATCGTACGCAAGCCCATTCATAAAATTTCATTTCCTGAAGGCTGCGTTGTAGGCGGCATTCTCAGCAATGGTTCGGTTGAAATTGCCACCGGGCAATCCCAAATCGAGGCCGGCGATCGTGTTATTATTTTCTGCCTGCCGGATGCCATTCCCAAAATCACATCGCTTTTCAAATGAGTAACTCCCTGTCGTTTCAAAATTTCAATTCTCCGAACATTAATTTTAGTTCGGTTTTTGGCATTTTGGGGGCCTTCATTTTCTTCCTTGGGTTTGCCCTGCTCACACCTATGGTTATCGCCTTTATTTACAATGAGGCCGTATGGGATACCTTTCTTTATTCAGCATTAATTGCATTTTTTCTCGGGGGGTTCAGCTACTATTTTTTTCGGGCTGATGAAGAATTGCGCATTCGCGAAGGATTTTTGGTAGTGAGCCTCACGTGGCTGCTGCTTTCGCTGGTTGGAGCCCTGCCCTTTGTCATTTCCGGCATTTTACCCAGTTACACCGATGCCGTTTTTGAAACCATGAGCGGACTTACTACCACCGGGGCCACCATTTTGGGCGGCACCACAAGCTCGGGCTTTACCAATCCCGAAATAGAATCGCTGCCCAAAAGCATGCTCTACTGGCGCTCACTGGCCCACTGGCTGGGCGGAATGGGTATCATCGTACTTTCACTGGCTATTCTCCCTTTGCTGGGCATTGGCGGCATGCAGCTGTTCCAGGCCGAATCGCCGGGCCCCACCGCCGACAAACTTACGCCTCGCGTGCAATCAACGGCCAAGCTGCTTTGGGGCGTGTATGTTGCCTTTACTGCCGCCGAATTTTTCCTGCTGTGGGTGCACCCATCCATGGACTGGTTTGATGCACTAAACCACGCTTTCGCCACCTTAGCTACCGGCGGATTCTCAACCAAAAATGCAAGCATTGCGGCCTTCGATTCAGTGTATATCGACATCATTATTACCATTTTTATGTTCCTGGCCGGTATTAACTTTGCCATGCACTTTCGGCTGCTCCGCGGTGACGCCGAATCGTTTTTAAATAATCGTGAAACGCGCTTTTACACGCTTATAACGGCCATTGGCATTGTGGCTATCAGCGGTTCGCTTTGGTTGTTTGATGAGTACTCCATTGGCAGCGCCTTGCGTTATGGCGCTTTCCAGGCGGTGGCCATCATCACCACCACGGGCTTTGGAACGGATAATTACGAGACATGGTCGAGCTTTGGGGCTTTTGTGCTGTTCCTGTTCTTTTTTGCCGGGGGCTGCGCGGGCTCTACCGGGGGCGGACCCAAAATGATTCGCTGGATGATTGTGATCCGTAACTCGTATCGCGAAATTCGTCAAATTGTGCACCCCAAAGCCATTTTGCCGATCCGCATTGGCAATAAAACAGTAACGAATGATACCCAGCGCACGGTGCTTAGCTTCTTTATTCTGTACCTGTTTATGTTTGCGCTGGGCGGCTTTGTGATGGCCGCCATGGGCTACGA
>NNSL01000319.1 GCA_003123965.1 Balneolaceae bacterium SMO_bin1 | reverse complement strand
CCCGGCCGCGCCTGGCTCGAATTTCAATCAATACCAGATGAAGGAGGAACAAAGCTTATTCAAACTGCTTATTTCGCTCCCAAAGGGTTATTTGGCCTTGTCTACTGGTACGGATTATATCCTTTTCACGGATTTATTTTTTCAAGCATGATTGATCACGTAGCAAAGGAAGCCGAAAAAATAGAAATAGCTGCTTCGCCTGAATCACAGCCGGCTAGGCCAGCCCCAGTTGAGGATGGATAAACCGATAAGATAACTGCTCTTTGAGTTTCGCGTTGGAAACAACTTTATAATTCTTATTTGAGCTATCTTTCTCGAACGATGGGGGATCGAGATTCAGTTTTTCTGCAGCACGTGTGTAGTATTCTTTTCGGGTGGGATGCGCATCAGCTACGGCGTTAAAAATCTCATCGTTTATATCTTCTTCAATGATTTGAGTGATTATTTGAATGCAATCGTCACGATGAATAAGATTAACGGGCGCATGTGCTTTGCCTAAGCTCTCCCGTCCCGCCATGTATTTTGCCGGATGGCGGTCGCCACCGTACAGCCCCCCAAAGCGTAAAATGGTTGTTTTAAATGCAGGGCTGCTCATCAGTAAATCTTCAGCAATAAGTAAAGCGTTGCCGGAATCGCGCACAGCTTTACCCGGTGTGGCATCTTTTTCTGTAACGGTGCCCGGTTTTTCGGGATACACAGAAGTTGAGCTCACAAAAACAATGCGTTTGATAGTACCAGCTGCAGCTGCTTTTGCCACCGCATCTATTTGTTGGGGGTGATATTTTATTACGTTATCGCGGGCACGTCCCGGAGGAATATTTAGTACGAGTATGTCGGCATTCCAGAAGTTGGTTACCGTTTCAGGGGCTTTAATTTCCGGACTCAGATTAATAAGATACGGTTCAATTCCATTTTTGCCGGAGCTTGAAAAGTTTTTCTTTAGTAGTGGTAGATCCCTTAACAGTATGCTGCCGATCGATAAGATGTTCAGCCAGAGGAGTTCCGAGCCAACCACATCCTAAAATGCTAATCGTCATAAACTAAAATTAGATTGGTTTTGTATTCTGTTAGAGCGTTTTTTCAAGTACAAAAAATTAGACAAAATAAATGGAACATTAATTCGCTGTTTTGGTTTATAGTTGGTAGCAATTTAAATCTAACAAAAAATGGTGTTATGAGATACTTTAAATTAATGTTTGTAATGGCTTTATCGGTACTGACTTTTGCTGCCTGTACGCAGACAGAGACAGAATCCGAGGAAATGAATCAGGAAGAAACGGAAATGACCCAGAATAATAATATGCAACAAGATGAGATGCAGCAGCAAAACACGATTGCTGATGTTGCTATGGGTAACCAAAATTTATCAACCTTGGTTAAAGCAGTACAGGCCGGCGGCTTAGTAGAAACGCTGAGCAGCGAAGGTCCGTATACCGTATTCGCGCCAACCAATGACGCTTTCAATGCACTCGACCAAAGCACGCTTGATAATCTTCTAATGGAGGAGAATCAAGACCAGCTTAAAAATATCCTCACTTATCACGTTGTAGAAGGCAGTGTAATGGCAGCAGACCTGTCCGATGGCCAGACGGTAACAACACTGCAGGGTAATGAGCTGGAAGTGAGCATCCAAGATGGCAATGTTATGATCAACGGTGCCCAAGTAGTTACAGCTGACGTTGAAGCTTCAAATGGTGTAGTGCATGTTATTGACCAAGTATTAATGCCTGCGAACTAGTTTTAATACACCCTTACATTTCAGCGTAAAAAAAGCCCGGTTGCAATACGGGCTTTTTTATGTTATTTTTTGAGGTTTATCATTATTCTTTAAAAAACATATATAATTATTAACTCAAAAAGAGGAAGGAGTCATATGAAAAAGTTCAAATATTTATTCTTAGCATCATTTGCCATGTTGTTCATCGCTGCAGCTTGCACCGAAGAAGGACAGCAAGAAGCAAATGAGGCAATGAATGAGTGGCAGCAAGAACGGGATGAATTTGTCACTAATATGAATCAGCAACTCGAGGAAATCGATGCTGAGATGGCAGAAATGGAAAAGCAAATGGAAGCTGCCGGTGATGAGATCGCGCAGGAAACGCGTGATGAGTACCAAGAACTTAAGCAGCGCCGCCAAGAGCTAGACCAAAATCTTGAAGAGCTTGAAAATGCTTCTGAGCAAGAATGGGAGCAAATGCAAGCGGACGTTGAAAGCCAGTTCCAGGAATGGGAAAATGACTGGGAAGGCTTTGATATTGATGTTGAAGTTGAAGATTCCAACTAATCACTTCACATAGCGAAATTAAAAAGCCCTCTCAATTTCGAGAGGGCTTTTTTTATGGCTTTATTTTTTTCAGAATGATTATTCGTCTTCGCCCATGAAGGGATAAGTCCAGTCTTTAGGAGGGCTGAATGTTTCTTTCATGGAACGGGTTGATATCCACCGCATGAGGTTGGCGGCACTGCCGGCTTTATCATTGGTGCCCGATTTTCGTGCGCCTCCAAACGGCTGTTGGTTCACAACAGCTGCCGTTGGCTTATCATTGATATAGAAGTTACCTGCGGCTTGATTCAGATATTCTGCCATGTGGTTAAGCGCATAGCGATCTTGGGCGAAAATAGCTCCGGTTAGTGCATAAGGTGATGTATTATCGCAGATTTCGAGCGTTTCTTCGAAATCTTCATCATTGTAAACATACACGGTTAGAACCGGGCCAAAGATCTCTTCTTCCATGGTTTTGAACTTCGGATCTTCGGCCTTTACCAGCGTAGGTTCAATAAAGTACCCTTCCGAGTCATCGTATCCGCCGCCTGCAATGATTTCGGCATCATCGGCATTAGCGCAGTAATCGATATACTCGCTGATTTTTTTGAAGGCTTTGTCATCAATCACTGCCGTCATAAAGTTGGTGAAGTCGCTGGCATCACCCATGGTTATTTTGCCGATTTCTTCGGTGAGTTTCTCCTCAAATTCCGGCCAAATCGATTCGGGAACGTACATACGCGAAGCAGCTGAGCACTTTTGTCCCTGGTACTCATACGCGCCACGAAGGGCTGCAATTACCAGCGCATCAACATCGGCAGATTCGTGGGCAAAAATGAAGTCTTTGCCGCCGGTTTCACCGACAATACGCGGATAGGTATTATAGTGCTCAATGTTGTTGCCAATTTCTTTCCAGAGGTGCTGGAACGTAGCGGTTGATCCTGTAAAATGGAGCCCCGCCAGATGTTTGCTTTCAAGTGCGGGATCGCCTACATCGGGTCCTTCACCCGGCAGGAAGTTCACAACTCCATCGGGCAAGCCGGCTTCCTGCAGCATTTTCATGGCAAAATAGCATGAGTAGCTAGCCGTGGTAGACGGCTTCCAAATGGCAACATTACCGCACATGGCCGGAGCCGTGGGCAGATTCACCGCAATTGACGTAAAATTGAAGGGCGTTACCGCAAACACGAAGCCTTCGAGCGGTCGATACTCGGTCCGATTCCACATGCCGTCGGGCGAATCGGGCTGACCCTGATATATCTGCGTCAGGTAATAGGCGTTGAATCGGAAAAAGTCAGCCAGCTCGGCAATAGCATCAATCTCAGACTGGTAGCAGGTTTTCGATTGCCCAAGCATAGTTGAAGCATTGATTGTATATCGCCACGGACCGGAAAGCAGGTCAGCCGCTTTTTTGAAAATCGCCACGCGCTCTTGCCATGGCATTGCCGCCCACTCCTGGCGGGCATCCATTGCGGCCTCAATAGCCATATCTACCTCTTTTTCGCCGCATAAATGTGCGGTTCCCAGCTTGTGCTGGTGATTGTGGGGCACAACAACGTCGGCGGTGCGATCAGTGGTTACTTCTTCACCTCCGATTATCGCCGGAATTTCAATGGCTTCGCTGGAGAGGCGTTCGAGTTCGAGTTGCAGTTTCTTGCGTTCCGGGGAACCGGGCTCATAAGAATAAACCGGTTCATTATCCGGCTCCCGTATTTCAAAATAAGCGTTAGACATAATGCAATAATC
Source organism: Balneolaceae bacterium SMO_bin1 (assembly GCA_003123965.1). Next base: position 735 of record NNSL01000319.1, on the reverse strand, counting down.
TTTTTTTAAGGTCTTTTTGTGTGTGCAAAAGGTACAAAAATTTTAGCAGAATTGATGAATGAGGAGCAACTATATACTTGAAAAATAGTCTTTTACCTGACTTGATAGGGCAAGCCCGTTTGTGATACAGTCGGGTACGGAAACACCACCGCGGTAATTGCCGGCCAGGTAAAACCCGGGATTGGATGATTCAATTTGCCGCATGCTGTTCACGTACTCATCATACCCAACAGTGTACTGCGGAATGGCATGTTCCCAGAATGTGTGATGATGAAATACCGGATCTCCGTTGATATCTAACAGCTTACGCAGCTGGGGCATCAGCTCGTCGATAAGTGCCTCGGTTGATTTGAAAGCCAGATCGCGATGCCGGCACCGCCCATAAAACAGGTAGTAGTACATGGTTTTCGGGCACGCGATTCGGAAACAAGGACGAGGAAAACAGGCAACCCAACAGCGAAAACGGTTCCTTTTCGGGAACCAGCATGCCAAACCCATCGAGTGGGTGCTGCACCTGTTGGCGTTTGAATCCGAGTGCGATCACACTCATGGGGGCATAATCTACATCTTTGAGTGTATTAAATGCGGGAAGTGATTCTTTTTCGCTCCAAATTTGGTGAAGCTGATGGAGCGGAATCGTTGAAATAAGTACATCGTGGGAATGGGTTTCGCCGGAGTCCGTTGTGATTGACCAACCCGCGGCATCTCTGCTTATCTTCTCAATTTCAGTATTTA
>NNSL01000291.1 GCA_003123965.1 Balneolaceae bacterium SMO_bin1 | reverse complement strand
TCTGCACGTTCATTCATAGATGACGCCCGATGATCCCACGCCATTAAATATTGACCAGGATTGTATTTGACGTATTCGAGCTGGCCGCTCACGGGAATCCGGTTGACGTGCACATCAAGCGGTGAAAGAAAAATACTGATCTGCGTGGCTTTGCCCTTAATATAGTGAGGCTCATCGACCTCTTTAAGGAATACAATTTTCCCATCAGCTGGTGAAATGACAATATCATCCTGTTCAGGTATTGAGCGGCTTGGGTCACGAAAAAAGAAAAGGATGAAAATTACCAAAGCCGCAGCTATAGCATAGAGTATATACGCTATCCAATTATTTGTAAATAGAGCCGCAACACTAATGATTGCAGCAAGCACAATTGCCGCCGCAATGTTCGAATACCCATCCTTGGAAATAAAAGCCATTAAAACAGTCGCAGTATGTCGTTAAATGTTATAAGAATAAATAATGCGATGATGATCAAGAAGCCGATCTGCTGCATTGCCATGCGCACTTTTTCTGATGGTTCGCGTCGGGTGATACCCTCGTAGATTAAAAACATAAGGTGCCCTCCATCCAGCGCCGGTATCGGTAAAATATTCATGATGGCAAGCGTTACACTCAAGAAAGCCGTGAAACTCCAGAAACCAAGCCACCCACCGGCATCGGTTGCACTTTTAGTAAATTGAGCAATGGCAACAGGTCCGCCCAGGTTTTCACGCACCGAAATATCTCCGGAAAACATACGACCGAAACCCTGAATAATACCGGTTAAGGTTTGCGCTGTTCGGTCGTAGCCATACTTAAGCGAGCCCATAAATCCATATTCGATACTTTCCGCACCAAACAAGGCAGCCAAATTCTGCTGCGGGGCAATTCCAATTATATTTTCTTCATTTGGCGTAACCTCCACCTGCAGGGTTTCATCCCCACGATTTACAGTTAATTGCAGCGGCCGTTCTCCATTTTTGATTTTGCCAACCAGTTCCATCCAATAACTTACAGGTTCGCCATTAACAGCCACAATTCTATCGCCCGGTTGCAGGCCTGCGCTGTCTGCGGGGCTGTTTGGCTGAATGCTGCCCAGCTGCGGTTGTAAAATACTGGTGCCAATAAATGGCCGGCTATTAAGCTGGTCAAGCAAGCCCGATGGCATTTGCAGGGTCACTTCCTGCCCATTTCGCAAAACCGTATAAGAAAGATCGGAGCTGGTAATGCGTTCGGGGGACGTGAACTCAGAATAGTACTTTGGTCGCTCACCGTTGACTCCAACCAGCTTATCCCCAGTCTGGAAACCCACCTCGTGTACCAAACTCGTATCAGCTGCATACATTCCGGGTACATTTTCAATTGGAATGCGCTGTTCGCCGGTGCTGAGAGCAATACCGGCAAAGATCATTACAGCCAAAATCATATTAAAAATTACACCCGCAGATATTACAATAATGCGCTGCCAAACCGGCTTGCTGCGAAACTCCCAGGGCTTCGGTTCTTCATTTAAATGATCGGTATCCATGCTTTCATCAATCATGCCCGAGATATTTACATAACCTCCCAAAGGTGTGGCTCCAAGGCAGTATTCGGTTTCACCCTTTTTTATTTTATAAATATTGGGGGGAAAGCCTACAGAAAATCGTTCTACGCGCATGCCAAAAAACTTGGCTGCAAGAAAATGGCCCAGCTCGTGTATAAGTACTAAAATTAATATTGCACCAATAAAAATACCGATGGTGCTCATCAATTCTACAATTGATTCCATAACTCTGCTATGTTAGATATTTGAAGCTAAATTTCGTGTTATACTGTCGATGTGTTTGAAAGCAGCGACTGATTTTTCAAATGGTTCATCAATTTTTGACAGGCACTGCTCAATAACTGAATAAATCTGGATATATGAAATTTCCTCATTGAGAAAGCGTTGAACTGCAATTTCATTCGCCGCATTTAAAATAGCCGGCGCATTGCCGCCCTGTTCAATGGCATGCAAAGCAAGCTTGAAGCATGGAAATTTTTCATAATCCACTGGTTCAAACGTTAAATCGAATGATTCTCTCCAGTCTAAACGCTCAACATCCAAATTTATTCGATCGGGATAGGTTAAAGCATAAAGAATGGGAACTTTCATAGTGGGCGGTCCAAGTTGAGCCTTGCTGGATCCATCAATAAATGTAACCACAGAATGGATTACGCTCTGGGGATGAACAACGGCCTCAATTTGCTGCAGCGGCAAATTGAAAAGCCAGTGGGCCTCAATTACTTCCAACCCCTTATTCATCATGGTTGCAGAATCAATAGTGATTTTAGCTCCCATGGCCCAATTGGGGTGATCCAGCGCTTCATCAACCGTGATGGATTTCATTTGCTTTCGGCTCCATGTGCGAAAGGGTCCGCCGCTTGCAGTAATAATCAGTTTCTCAATTTCTTTGTGCTGCTCACCAACCAGGCATTGAAATATAGCGCTGTGTTCGGAATCAACCGGCACCAGTTCACCACCCGAATCATGCAAGACATCGTCAATCATAGCGCCTCCAACAACAAGAGATTCCTTGTTTGCGAGCGCTACTTTTTTGCCCGCTCTTAAGGCGTTTACGGTTGGCTCAAATCCTGCAAAACCGACCAATGCGTTAAGAACAACATCGGCCTCCGATAAGGTAGCCAGATCATTTAGATGATCTGATCCAAAAAGAAGTTCAGTATTATATTTTGAAGCTGCCTCTTGTAATTCAGAGGAATAGCTTTTGTCACAAATTACCGCATAAGTCGGGTCAAATTCGCGAATTTGGTCTGCAAGTAAGCTCCAGCTCGCATTACAGCTTATGCCCTCTACATTGAAACGATCGGGGTGCTCCCGTACTATCTGCAGGGCTTGCTCCCCAATTGAGCCAGTAGAACCAAGTATGACTATATTCTTTTTTCTCACAATTACCTGTTGATTTTTAGACCTGTGAAGATCGGAATTAACGAGCAGGAATTAAAAATTAATTGCACTGATGCATATACTGTTCAACCTACAACTTCTTTGGCCGCTTTGTACATTAATGCATGAGCTTGCACCGTTTGCTTCAATGTGGGTGCATATCCACCCGAAAGCAGCAGAACCAGTGGTATTCCTCGATCCGTAACCGACTTAATAACCATTTCATCACGATTATAGAGTCCGTTTAAACTGAGTGACAATCGTCCAAGATAATCAGTTTCTAATGGATCAATACCCCCAAGGTAAAATACCAGATCAGGATCAAAACGGTTGAAAATGCTATCCAGTGCATCACCCAATGTATTTAAATATGCAGCATCTTTAGTACCGTCTGGTAACCCAATATCGAGTGATGAAGGGGGCTTGCGAAACGGATAATTTTTTTCTCCATGCAGCGAAAACGTGAATACATCGTTATTATCTTTCAACAACTGAGCAGTTCCGTTTCCTTGATGCACATCGCAATCCAAAATTAAAATTTTACGTGCCCAAAACGATTTTTGAAGTACGTTCACAGCCACAACTACATCATTGAACACACAGTAACCTTCACCGTGATCACCCATTGCATGATGAGTGCCGCCTGCTAAATTACCGGCTATACCATCTTGCAACGCCATAATGGCTGCATTGATGGTACCCTGCACAGCTAAACGCGATCGTACAGCCAATTCTTTTGACCATGGAAGCCCCATGCGTCGCACCTCCTTTTTACTAAGCGTGCCATTCATAATTCCGCTGGCATAGCGACTGGTATGAGTTGTAAGCAGATTGCTCATATCAACCATTGAGGGCTCAATTACATCAGATTCATAAATAACACCTTCGTCCAATAAATACTGGTGTAATCCCGGAAATTTACCCATCGGAAATATATGTTCATGCGGAATGGGTGCGTAATAACCCGAAGCGTAAGATACTCTCATAAACTCAACTCATACTAATTACCGCCATCATCCGCCCACTCTCCTCTCCTTCTCTTCGGTACGAATAGAATTGATCATTCGACACGGTGCAGCCGTCATGCATTGGATATTCTCCGGTTTAATTCCGGACTCAATGAGCTGCGATTGCAAAAAAGCTTTTAGGTTGATATGCGGCTTTTCATTTTCTTCGAAATTCACAAACTGAACCGGGAACTGGTTGGCTACTTCCTTCCCTACTTCAAATTCTGATTGGGAAATGCAGGGGCTTACAAATACACGGCAATGACTCGGTATGCTGCCAAGGTCAATCATTTTTTGGATGCTCCGCGGTACAATATCACCAGCAGCTCCGCGCCACCCTGCATGAATTGCCGCAACAATACCGGCCTTTTCATCAGCAACTAGAACCGCGGCACAATCGGCCACCTGAATCGCTAACGCCAACCCCGGAACCTGCGTGATCAGCGCATCCGTATCAGCATAAGTACCACCGTTAGCAACCACTTTTACACGATTGCTATGTACTTGATTGGCAAACGCAATCCAGTTCGAAGCAAGATTAAATTCTTTAATTAAAATTCTGCGATTGGTTTTAACTATCTCAGGAGCTTCATTGGTATTAAAACCAAGATTAAGTCCCCTTATCAATCTCTCGTTACCGGTGACATGCTCATTTTTTAAGGTAAAGAATGCTTTTACCTTTTTGCTGCCCTCAAATATGTCCGGATAAATCGCTTTAATTTTCATCTTTCAATGCATTCATCAATTTTCGCCGCACAAGGTCAATCGGAAAAGTGTTACCTGTCCAAAGTTCAAAAGAGCGGCTTCCCTGATGAATTAACATTTCCAATCCACCGATGGTTC
>NNSL01000379.1 GCA_003123965.1 Balneolaceae bacterium SMO_bin1 | reverse complement strand
TCATAATCTAAAGGCACCTCGTGCAGCTGCTTCAGCATCTTCGACCACTTGAGACTTTCATCTCTGATATCAAGTTCCCAGTGGCCAATTTCTGCGATTTTGTAGGCTTTATCGCGCTGCCGCTGCAGCTTTTTCTGCTCGGTGATGTCCATCATGATACCGCGAAGTCGCGTAGGCGATCCATTTTCTGAGATCACGGTTACATAGTCTTTAAGCCAGACAATATTGTCGTCCGCATCCAGCATACGGTACTCAAAGCTATGGTTTTCGCCGCGCTTCGATTTAAAATGGCAGTAGTTGACGGCCTCCCGCCGATCGTCGGGGTGAATATGATCCTGCCAAAACGAGCTGGTGTACCATTGTTCGGGTTCGTATCCCAGTATACGCTTCGATTGCGGGCTCACGAAGTTGAATTCAAACGTCTGCGCGTCGGCTTCCCAAACGATACCGTTCACCGATTTCACCAGCATTTGGTGCTGTTCGCGGGTTGAAGATAACTGCTGGGTCTTTTTGTGCGCCTTAAGTTCGCGCTTTACGGCCGGCACAAGGCGCTGCAGGTTGTTTGTTGATATGTAGTCTGCTGCCCCGTTTCGAATAGCATCAACAGCTCGTTCTTCGCCGCCCTTTTCAGAAATTACAATTAAGGGCACACTGTCTGATACGCTGCGAAGTGCCTGAAGGGCCTCTTTCCAGCTGAATGTGGCGTTGTACTCATTACAAATTATGAGGCTGGGCAGGTGGTTACCCAGATACGGCCGAAGCTGATCTTCAGAACGGATAACCTCGGTGTTAAGATTCGAATCGATCTTTTTTAGCTCTTTTTGAATGAGATGGCTGGCATCATCGCTTTTTTCAACAATTAATACGGAGGGAGGTTTAGGCACAGTTCTAAAAATTTATAATTGAAATGATAACCGCATGGGAAGCATAGGAGTATACTTTTAGCATAATTTGTAATTATGGCAATAGATATTCGTTTGCTGCTAACTGCAAAACCGGAATTCAGTTTCCCCGATATTTCTATCTGAATTAAGGCATATTTTGCAATAAAACAACCTGAAATCAGTCTAACGAATCGTTAAAATGGTCTAAAATTGGTTGGTCTTCTACGAATCCACTTCGGCCTTGCGGTAATGAACTTTTGCTAGTGAAGCGGGACGGAAAGCTCAAAAGTGGTTCCAGACTCAGCACCTTGCCGGGCTTTAATGGAGCCCTCCAATTTTTGGATGAGTTGCTGTACATGCCTCAACCCAATGCCGAAGCTTTGCTCACCGGCTGTACCTGTCGATCGATCTACCAAATTACCGTTGTTAAAAGCTTCAATTTGGCCCGGATTCATCCCTACTCCATCGTCGGAAACTATAGCGTGCAGATCAGTGCCATTTAATGTGAGCTCAACCTGCACCTCATCTCCGGGGGAACTAAATTTCAAGGCATTTGATACCAGGTTGCCGATAATTTTTACAGTCGAACTTAAAGTAAGGTAGCTAATTTGCACATCATTGGTTTTGTCAACCACATTTAAGGTAATGTTCTTACTTTCTGCCTGCGGTTGATATAAACTTTGAAGCCGTTCTTTAATTGAACTCGCGTCGATACTTTCAGCTTGGGTGGAAGAGGAACCGTTTTGCTGTTTCTTTAAAACAGCGTCAATCTGTTCAAGAACGGTCATCCCGCATTCGCGTATGCTGTTCAGCATTTTTACGGCATCCTCGGAGGCATCAACTTTATCCTGTATGACATCTGCGAGACCTACAATGCCATTGATGGGGCTCCGTAAATCGTGATTTAGTTTTCGTATTTCTTCATTGATTTTTTGCAGCTCATGAGACAGTGTATGGCGCTTGCTCTCGTTCTCAATTACTTCGATGATTGCATCACCGATAAGTTGTAGCTGTTTCTTTTGCTTTTCAGAAAGGTTCCTGGACTTTTGATCCAGCACACACAATGATCCTACATGGTTATTGCCCGATGTTGTTAGCTGCACGCCGCAGTAATACTTAAAATGGGGTTCGCCGCTTACATAAGGCCTGTTGCTGTAGCGGTCGTGTTTGGTTAAGTTTTCTATCTCGTATGTGCTGTCTTGGGCAATGGTATCCTGGCAAATGCTTTGTTCGCGCGGAATAACGCTGGTATTACCGTTTTCCCCGGCAATAGTCCATTGGTGGTACGCGTCGATAATATTTATTAGGCAAATAGGTGTATCCGTTATTGATTTGGCCAATTCAATATAGGGCTTAAATCGTTCTTGAAGCGCGTCTGTTTGGATATGGAGGGCATATAGTTCGCCCAGGCGATCCAATTCTGCAGACATATTATCTAAATCCATGAGGGAGGGTCAAATTTTTTTGATTGAAGTGAAATTAGAATAGATTTTATTGCGCAACATTAACGGGGACAATATCTGCAAAAGTTCTGCCATTGCATAACAATTGAAAACGTGTATTTAGGGCACCGTGTTGTTGAAGCTAGAATATAACTGTAATCTCTTCTGTACAGTACTTACGGAAGCCATTGGTAAATATTTTCCTCCTGCAAAAATGATAAAAAGTTTTTGGTAACTGGGGATAGATTCTTCTGTTTTTTGTGGAGCACCTGCCATTGAGTCATAATAGGCAGGTTTTGAACGTCGAGTATGGATATCTTATTCAGCTTTAGCTCGTTTTCCAGGCTCAGTTTCGATATTAGTGAGATGCCAATGCCGCCCATAATAGCCTGCTTTACGGCCTCATTGGTGCCCAGTTCCATGGTTGGTTGAACGGAAATATTATTATCGGCAAGGTAGCGTTCCATCACCATGCGCGTGCCGGAGCCGGGCTCCCTGTATATGAATGGCTCATTTTTAAGCTGCTGAATAGGAATATCGTTCTCATTTTTTAGCGGGTGGTCTGGGGCACAGCAAATTACCAGCGGGTTATCCAGAAAAGGAGCAACATGTATGGATTCGTCATCCGGAAGCTGTGTTAATATGGCAATATCGTATTCGTTGTTTTTTAGGTGACCCAGAACCTCATTTCTGTTGGTTACCTTTAGGGAAATCTGTACTTCGGGGTATCGCTGCTGAAATTCGCCCAGCAGGTAGGGCAAAAAGTATTTTGCCGTGGAGGCGGCAGAAATTGTTAATGTCCCTTCTAAGCCGCCTTTAAGCTGGGAAATAGTGCCATAAAAGGATTCAATCTCACTATTAATGCGCTGATGCATATTTTGGAGGTGGCGCCCGGCTTCCGTCAGATATACTTGGCGCCCGATTACTTCAATCAGCGAAATGCCCAGCGATTCCTGTAACTGTTTTATCTGTATGGAAACAGCCGGTTGTGTCATGTGTAGTTCTTCAGCGGCCTTGGTCATACTCTTGTGTCTGGCCACTGTTCTAAATACTTTAAGTTGATGTAAGGTAAACCGCATGCATAAATGATTGTTAATGTTTTGTATTAAAAGTATTAATTACAATTTATAAGTCAAGAGTCTTATCATTGGCCGTTTCCAAACAACGGTATTATGGCATAGAAAGGTGCGTTCGCGTTTAAACAACGATCAGCAATTGAGCTGAAAATTGCATAAAGTAACAGGATGAAATGCGTTTAGGAATAAAATAGAGTAAGAATAAAATGGGCTGTATTTATCTTTGAGATAAATGCACAAAACAAAGTTATTGCACTTACTACCATGTTCTTTATGTCCGCTTAAGATTAGAGTGATTATTGCTGGATAAGGCATAGTTATAAATTCGAATATTTCTTAAACAGAGTAAAAAAATTATTATGGAGCACATTGTAACGCTGGCCTCTAACCTTCTGTCCCCCATTGTTCTTTTGTTTGTACTGGGGCTAATTGCATCGCTGGTACGCAGCGATCTCAAACTGCCAGAACCGCTTTACAACGGGCTGGCCATTTACCTGTTGCTGGCAATTGGCCTAAAGGGGGGCGTTGAGTTAAATAAAACGCCACTTCTAGAATTTGTTGGCCCCGCTTTAATTACACTGTTTCTGGGAATACTCACACCCATCATTGCCTATAACGTACTTAGGAGATTAGGTAAATTTGACCGCATCAACGCATCGGCTATTGCGGCCCATTATGGCTCAGTTTCCGCAGTTACTTTTATCGTTGCCATCGCCTTTGGAACTATGACGGGACGCCCATCGGAAGGGTTTATGCCTGCACTTGTAGCAATTCTGGAGGTGCCCGCTATTGTGGTAGGCTTGATGATTGCATTTACGCGCGAAAAGCGAGCAGGATCATGGCAAGAAGCTCTGCACGAGGTACTTGCCGGCCGCAGCATTTTATTGCTGGCAGGCGGTTTGATTATTGGATGGATTGCCGGGCCGACCGGATTTGAATCTATAGCACCATTTTTTGAAACGGGTTTTAAAGGAGCGCTCGGCCTCTTTCTGCTTGAGATGGGGGTAATAACCGCCCGACGCCTGGAAGGCCTGAAAGAGGTAGGAGGATTTTTAATCGCCTTTGGTATCTTGCTGCCCATTTTCCACGGAATACTGGCCGTTTGGCTTGGCGGACTGGTGGGGCTTTCGATTGCAGGAAGTGCTGTGCTTGGGGCCATGGTATCAAGTGCCTCATACATAGCCGCCCCGGCAGCCGTTCGTATTGCATTGCCGGAGGCCAATCCCACATTTTATCTAACCGCTTCGCTGGGTATTACTTTTCCATTTAATATCACCCTTGGCATACCGCTTTATTATGCATTCGCTGAATGGATTTTTTAAGCTGCGTAATCAATGAAATTAACAACTATCCACTAAAACTT
>NNSL01000289.1 GCA_003123965.1 Balneolaceae bacterium SMO_bin1 | reverse complement strand
ATTCTCGGCTATCTTGCTTGCAATGCCTTTAATCTGCTCCAGTTTCGCACCTTCCTGAACCTTATCATCTTGTTTCGGCTGCTGCTTCTTTTGCTTCTTTGCTGTTTGCTTTTTGGGCTTGGCAGGTTTAGTGGCAGCTTGCGGTTCAGGTTCACCGTTGTCAGCAATATCGGCTTGTTCTGTAAGCTCCTGAGGAGAATCACTTTCTTCAACCTCATCAAAATATTGTCTCCAGTGGCTGGGCACCGAAGAGGGGTCTTGATGGTATTGATCGTATAGTTCTTCAACCAGAGCGGCATTGGGGCCAAAAGCGGCTTCGATAGACTTCAAAATAGTGGGTTGTTGTTGTATTGATTAGAGTTTGAGCTGCAAAAAATAACGATGTTTTGCAGTTAACATTGAACAAAATAATTAGTTTATTTCATCCAACCTGAAAGAGCGTAAAGTTAACCATTGTATTACAAAAATACGATTACTTCCTGCATCTAATTTTTGCGCAAATTTTAGGTCTAAGAATGTTTAACTGAAGTAAAAAACGTCCGTATTAAACCAAATATGACAAATAAGAAAAGTGAAACCACAGGGGCCGAAGAAGTATACTGGGACCTTGATGATTTATACGCCGGCATTGATGATCGGAGTTAAAAGACGACAAAAAGCGCGTTCAGCAAAAGGCAGAAAACTTTGCTGATACCTATCGTGGAAAGATTGAAAATCTGGATGCACAGCAGTTCAAACAGGCACTTCAGGAGTATGAAGATATCATCGAGATAATTGGAAAAATCGGCTCATATTCCCACCTACTTTGGTCTACCGATACCAATAATGCCGAATATGGAAAGCTGATGCAGGAGAGCAACGAGCTTTCGTCGGCTATTCATCAAAAGCTGGTGTTTTTTGATGTTGAATGGCTTAAGCTTGACGATGAGCAGGCTCAATCGCTTATAAATAGTGATGAACTGAGCCATTACGAGCATTATTTGGAAACGTCACGCCGCTACAAGAAGCATACGCTTAGCGAAAAGGAAGAGCAGATATTGTCGGCCAAGTCGGTAACAGGGCGCAGCGCTTGGAATCGTTTTTTTGATGAATCACTGGGTGCAGCACGGTTTGAAGTTGACGGCGAAGAGCTTACTGAGCAGGAGGCCCTGAGCAAACTGCACAATCCCGATCGCGATTTGCGCAAGCGCGCTCATAGCGCTCTTACTGAAACGTTCACGGACATGAGCCGCACGCTCACCTTCATCTTTAATACCATTCTTGCTGACAAGCAGACCAACGACCGGCTGCGCAACTATCCCAGCTGGATTTCTTCGCGGAATCTGTCTAATGAAATTGAAGACGAAACGGTTGAAATTCTGGTCAATTCTGTTACCGATAACTACGATCTGGTGCAGCGTTTTTACCGCCTCAAAAAGCGCCTGCTCGGGTATGATACCATGTACGATTACGACCGGTATGCGCCGCTCCTCAAAAATAAAAAGCAGATTCACTGGGATGAAGCCCGCCAGACTGTGCTCGATTCCTACAGCGATTTTCATCCCGAAATGGGATCGGTTGCCGGGCAGTTTTTTGAGCAAAATTGGATTGATGCCGCCATCCGGCCGGGGAAACGCGGCGGGGCCTATTCGGCCAGCACGGTGCCGTCGGTTCACCCGTATGTGTTTATGAATTACGATGGACAGGTGCGTGACGTGCAAACGCTGGCGCATGAACTGGGCCACGGTGTTCACCAGTATTTAGCACGCGAGCAGGGTCCGTTGCAGGCCAGCACCCCGCTCACGACAGCCGAAACGGCCTCAGTGTTCGGAGAAATGCTGGTGTTCCAGAACCTGATGCAGCAGCTTGATGATCCCAAAGAGCAACTTGCACTATTGGTAGGTAAAATCGACGATTCCATTGCCACGGTATTTCGGCAGGTGTCGATGAACCGCTTTGAAAATGCCATTCACACCAAGCGCCGCGAGGAGGGAGAGCTTACCACCGATGAATTTTCTGAACTTTGGCGCCAAACACAGGAGCATCTGTACGGCGATGCGGTCCATTTAACCGACAGCTACGATATCTGGTGGAGCTACATTCCCCACTTTTTACACACGCCGGGCTATGTGTATGCCTACGCCTTTGGTGAACTGTTGGTGCTTGCACTCTACGAAGAATATACGCGTCAGCAGAACGGATTTGCCGAAAAATACCTTGAAATGCTGCGAACCGGCGGGGCCGACTGGCCGGAGAACATTGTGGCTAAAGTGGGGTTAGATATCACGCAGCCCAACTTCTGGAATAAAGGGTTGGCCGCCATCGAAAAAATGATTGAGCAGGCGGAAACATTAGCAGAAAAAGTTGACATAGATTGATGCAGACATCCGCGCAAGCCAAAAAGCAGGATTCTTTTGATGTAGAAATGATGAGCCACAAGCGCCAGGAAAAAGCGCTGCGTGAGTTCAAAGAAGTACTCGAAGACCTGGTGCTGATGATGCGGGAAGCATCGGGCATGCAAACGGTTTACCTGTACTGGATCAACCGTGAACGTCGCCAGTTTGTGATGGAAACCAAATCGACGGTGCTGGATGGCGTAGTATTTCAGGATCGTCTGCAGTTTGAGGATCATTTCCTTGATGAGTACAAAGATATACGAGAACCGGTTTCGCTGGAAGTGGGCAGCGACATCAGCAGGGAGCAGATGAAGCACTACTACCGCGATAACAGCATTCAGTATATCACGCTGCTGCCTTTTGTCAATAACGACGAAACCGTGGCCATTACCGTGGCAGAATCGGGCAACGCCGAGTTCAGCTCCAGCCTGGATGATGTGGTTTACGCCTACATAAACGCGCTTGGAAATGTGCTGAATACCTACTTGGAAATCAGTGATTTATACGGCCAGCAAAACGAATGGGTGGAGTACGAGAAAAGCCTCAACTTTTTGGATACCAAGGGGCATTTTGCCGGCCTGCTGCAGGAGATGCTTAATTCCATGCAAGGATTATTGGATCAGGGCGGCGTATCACTGCTGGCCAAAGGTATGGGCGACTGGCTGAACGTGTTAAACTCCGCCGAAGCCCACGAGCCCGCTCCGCTGGGGTTGCCGGTTGAACAGCGTTCGGTTGCACGTGATGCGCTCAATAATGGCGAACCCGAATTTGCTATTCACTTCAACCGTAATCCCAAACGGATATCACCCCGCGAGCCGTACACGGAGGGCGCCACATTGGCCATTCCGGTTTTATTTAATGACTATCGCAAGGCGGTTGTGGTGGTGTATGAAGAAAATCCGCTTGTTTTTAAAGAATCAACCAAGCACAAACTGGTAAATATGGTGCGCCTGACGGGCCTCAAAATTCAGGCGAAGGTATCCAAAGCGGTAGATGATTCACTGCTCACTAACGATTACCGGGCCTTTATACCCGATTTATGGGAGCGCGCCATCAACGCGCAGGTAAAACGTCTGCAGCACAATCAGCAGGATTATCACACCTGGGTAGGCATGGTCACGCTATCGGAGCTTTCACAGATTCGAACCCAGCTGCGCATTGAGGAGCTGGAGATGATGCAAAAAGATCTGGTGCGCGCATTCAATCCAAATAACTACGGCACGCCGGGGCTGGTGGGTTTCCACTCCGATTATATTTATCCCCTAATCTTACAAAGCCGCGATGAACAAGCATTTGAAAACTATACCGATCAGTTGATGCAGCAGTTCCAGACGCCCGTTCAGCTTACCAACGGCAAGCAAATTCGGACGGGCCTTACCATCAGTTCCAAAAAGCTGGATGCCGATTGCGGGGATTCGTATGCTGTGATTTCAGAAATTAAACGCGGACTTTCAAACCGGTAGTTTTATATGGGCAACTGTTACCTAATTGTAATTGACGGATTGGGCGTAGGGGCCCAGGAAGATGCCGCCGAATACGGCGATGCGGGCGAAAACACGCTGGGGCACGTATGTGAGCAAACGCAATGCAAGCTGCCCAATTTCCAAAAAATGGGGCTGGGCAATATCATCCCGCTGGCATCAGTACCGCAGGTAGATGATCCGCTGGCTGCCTACGGTAAAATGCGGGAAATTTCTGCTGGAAAGGATTCCACCACCGGGCACTGGGAGCTGGCCGGCATTCAGCTTGATGAGCCATTTCCGACCTATCCAAATGGTTTTCCTGATGAAGTTATACAATCGTTTTGTGAAGGCATTGGCGTGGATGGGGTGCTCTGCAATGAACCGTATTCCGGTACGGAGGTTATTGCCGATTATGGCAAAGAGCATCTTTCAACCGGCAAGCCCATTGTGTACACCTCTGCCGACAGCGTATTTTCAAGTAGCGGCCCATAAAGAGGTAACGCCTGTAGATACGCTGTACGACTGGTGCCGGTATGCCCGCGAAAACGTGCTGTTTGACGAACATGGCGTAGGTCGCGTGATAGCGCGTCCGTTTGAAGGGGAACCGGGAAACTTCCGGCGCGATAACGACCGCCGCCACGATTTTTCGCGCACCCCGCCGCCGGAAAATATCATTCAGATGCTGTACGAGCGCGGCACCAAAACCTACTCCATTGGCAAGGTGGTGGATCTGTTTAGCGAAGATATGTTTACGCAGTACCGCCGCACTAAAAGTAACGCCGAGGGCATTTCGCAGCTGTTGAGCCTGATGAGCGCCGCCGAAGATAGCTTTGTGTTTGTGAATCTCATTGATACCGACCAGAAGTACGGCCACAGGCTCAATCCCCAAGGCTTTGCCGAAAGCCTGCAGGAATTTGACCGCGCGCTGCCGGC
>NNSL01000317.1 GCA_003123965.1 Balneolaceae bacterium SMO_bin1 | reverse complement strand
CTCTTTCTGAGCTGGCCCAATTGCACCTGCCTCAACAGCTAATTTTCTAGCATGTGTCTTGGAATGGCCTGAAAACGTATGACCTCCTTGCTCACCGGGATCGAATGTCCAAATACCGCCTATTTGTTGATAACTACCTTCAGATTGTCGCTGAATTGCATTATCCGTCTTCGTCTGCTGCACCACATGCGTAAGCTCGTGGGCCAGCAAACGCTTGCCCTGTGGTGAGCTGGGATTGTATTGGTCACTGTTAAAGAAAATATCATTGCCGTGGGTAAAAGCTTTAGCTCCAAGCTCCCGGTTCATCTGCACCGCCTCCGAATCGGTATGAATGTTCACACTGCTAAAATCTGCCCCGATCTTAGTGCCCATTTCGGATTGTACAGCACCAGACAGGCGGCTTCCTTTCCCTAATTTGGAACGAATGAGGTTACTCAATTTCGGACCGGCAAATGATTGCCCGGACCCGGCCGTTGTGCCATCTACTTTCGTTTGCAAATGCTCCTCTTCGCACTCCACACATTTTAGCTGAATAGTCGATCCCCGCTGCATCTGCAATTCCTCTTCTTCCTCCATCGGCTGACGCTGCACCGCAGAATCGGGCATCCGCATTACTGCATTAGCTACGCGGTCGGCCTCTTTTTCGTATTTATCAGCAGGCTTGCCAATTTTTAATTTTGGCTGCAAAACGGCCGGCTTAAAAAAGGGTTCATTTTGGGGTTGAAATACTGTTGGCGATGTATCAGTTGATTTCTCCGGCGACGCGCTTTTTGACGTTTTCATAAAATCACCTCAAGGCTTTCCATTGAAATTTATTGAACCCTTGGACAGGCTGTTAAATACTTTGCCCTCTTTTTCTACCTCCCGTTTAATGCCATGCAATAGGTCCTGCTCAGTAATGGTTTCCGATTTCTTACTGATGGCTTGCAGTGATGCCTGCTGCACAGCATTAATAATACTGCCGCCGGTTAGTTTATAACGCGATGCAATTTCTGCAAGATTTAGCTTTTTTTGCACCTTCGCTTTTTCGGGCAGCGATTTCTTCCAAATTTGCTTACGTTCTTTAGCATTGGGAAAGGGAAATTTAATTATGGCATTAAATCGCCGCAGGAAGGCATCATCAATATTTGCTTTATAATTGGTGGAAAGAATGACCAATCCGTTGAAGTTTTCAACGCGCTGCAGCAGATAGCTCACCTCTTGGTTCGCATACCGATCATGGGCATCATTTACTGCTGTACGTTCACCAAACAGGGCGTCGGCCTCATCGAAAAATAATATCCAGTTTTTATGAGCGGCTTTTTCAAATAACTTAGCCAGGTTTTTTTCAGTTTCACCAATGTATTTAGAAACCACGGTGGATAGGTCAACCCGAAAAACCGCGCGCCCGGTATGTTTTCCCAGCAGGGTTGCTGTCATTGTTTTGCCGGTTCCTGATGGACCGTGAAAAAGTACGCGATAGCCGGGATTCAACTTTTTATGCATTCCCCAATCATGCATTAAGGTTTCATTGTGCTCTATCCATGTTTTCAGCTCCTGAATTTGTGATTCTACCTCATCGGAAGGACCAAATCATCCCAGCTTAATTCGGTTTCAATCTTCTGGGCGGGGAAATCAGGCCCGAATGATGGTGCGCTCAACGCCCCCGTCAAAAGCAGATCCACATACTCGGGGGCAATGGTAAGCCGGCCGCTCATTTTTGGTTCACCCGCAGGCACCTGTTCAAGCTCGAGCACCCCTTCATCAATCAACGTTGATTTCATCAATTCATTAGATACTTTAATACGAGCGTTTATATCTGTGCCAGCCAATATAAATTGTATGGTTTCACCGGTAGGAATTATACCCCGGTGATGCTTCCCATTTGCTGCGCCGAATATGGACAAATCACCACCTTGAGGTAAAAATTGCTGGATCAACCTAGTATAGAGCTCCGGATTGAGATGCGGAACGAAAGCAAGTGCAAGTAATAATTGCTCGTCACCGCTCAGCTTATACGTAGCAGCAAATTTCGTAAACGCGTCACCGTAGTGCGGGTGGCTTATATAATTTTGTAAGATTGGTTCATCGGTTCGCTGCCCGAAGTAATACTCCAGCCGATGTTGAACCAGCTCTCGAACGGTTGATATGAGTTTTGAATAGTCCATTTTACCATTGCACCGTGAGCATTTGTTCCATCCATTTAAATTTTACGGGCGATAGACTCCAGGGTAGCTTTTCCAGCAGAATATCCTTTGTTTGGCGCTCAATGTATAGCGACCAACCAAATGTCTCTTGCCTCAGAATACCTTCACGACTTATGAACTCACTGCGAATAGTTTGTACTGAGGTATTTTTCATGACCTCCCAGTGCGAAATCGCTTGTTCTAACAGCGTATCACATTCCTTTTTTTCAAATTGACTAAGTGACAGAAAACGGTTTACGGGCTTATTAGCAGGCCAGCTGCATAAAAACTTTGGCAGTGATAAGGCAGGTTCAAAAAACTCTACTTCACCGGCAGCCAGGTAGTATAGCAAACACACGGCCCGTTGTTGGGCGGCGGCGTCAACAAAACCGCCTTTGCGCAGCAAGCCAACATTTTGAAATAGGTTTGTAATAAATGGATGCAGTAAAACCAGTCCGGCGAAATGAATTGCAACTTCATCCTGATCTTTTCCAAAAGAGCCTTCATTTTTGGCTGCTGGTTTATTGTATTTTTGGAATTCACTTTTTCTAAGCGTTGACAAGTCCGCAGAAACTTCTTCGGTTTTATTCAGCCAAAAATTAGTGTACCTACTGTTAGATTTTTGGAGCCAACGCTTCCAACTTTCTTCCAGTTCCGCAACCGATAGCCCTTCCCTGTTTCTCGCGGCTTTACCCATTAAATCAGTCAGCGCTTCCTTCAAAAGGTATTTTTCAATGGCGACATCCGCTGAACAAAGCGCTTGTAGTATTTTTCCTTTTAGTATTGCAATAAACGTTGACTCAATTCCGCCCGATAGTATTTTTTGGCTAAACTTTTCGAGTTCATTGAGTACCATCTTTATTTTGCTGTAACTGTTCGGGCTCGAGGCGGTCTTTTCCAGAAGTGAATCAACGAGCATATCCGGAAATTGCATTGCAAGTCGTTGGAAAAGAATAGCGGGCATATGCTCTTTACGCATTGTTTCAGTCCACTCTGCTGCGGATACTTTTTTAAGCCAGTGTTCCATTTCATCTATCCCGGTGGAACTTCCCCACCATGGCAACCTACCGGTACGCAAAAAGTGCATAACCAAAGCTTTTTGATGATCTTCCGCTGAGCGAGCAACAATAGCCTCCTGCCTTTTTTCCTGCTCACCACTTTCAAAATCAAGCAATTCAATACTGTTAAGTTCTTTGCTCAACGCCTTTTTTAATTGCTTCTCAAAATCAGAAATTTCAGCACCATACAAATCAAGCTCAACCGAAAGCTTTTCGATCTGAAAGAACGTATTCCCGAACTTTTCATCCAGCTGCTCAGTCAACCCATCAACAGCGCGGCGGCTTGCATCCGGTAACGAGCGGGCATACTCATCGGAAGGCGCATGAAGCTCCAGGCTCAGCTTGTGGACGATATGGTCTTTTTTATCCGTCACTGAAATCTTTGAGTTTTGATACCACTTTGCTCAACAGCGAATGGATATCTTTTTCAAATTTATCGCCTATTTCATCATCAAGCTTCGTAAGCTTCACATGGATGGGATCAGCATCGAGCAGTAAATTAAGTGCATTGGGGTGGTTATTAATGGCACCATCGGTGAACGAAAGCCAGTCTCCGCTCACATCAGCAATGCGACCGTCGACATCAATTTTACCATCGCGGCACGCCTGCACATACACGTAAAGCAGTATAAATTCGTAGTACATTTTAAGGGCAAACTCCTGCTGCACGTCCTCATCGTATGTGCCAATATTTTCCTTAATGGTGATCTGAGACTCCCGGATAAATCCAAAAATACCATCGTCTTTATCTCCGGATAAAGCAGCGTTGGCTCCCTGATGATATTCTTGTAGATAGGCAGAACTTTGTTCATGTACGATGGCTTCACCTCCTCCAACAAATCCTGATTGTCCCGGTATTCATCCTGGAAAAGCTGCGCCGATTCCTTGATGTTCGTTATCATCATTTTTTCGCAGGTGTCTTCAGCCGGCGGTTCTTCTGGATCATCTTCAACCGGCGGCTCGTCATCATTGGGCTCCTCTTCCTCCATAGGCGGCACCTCAATCGTTACCGTATCACTGAAGGTTTTTTCACAAGGGCCGTTTGAAGCCGTCAAAGAAACATCGAAATCGAAGGTCGCGCCGGGTTGAACTTCAAAGGGTTGCTTAAACTCAACCGATGATTCATTTTCAACAATTTCACCGTCAAAATCCCAGGTAAACGAAAGTTCATTGAAAGGGTCCGACTCATTTGTAAAGGTGACCAGCACGCGGGTGTGGTCTTCGTTGAAATCATTATCGGTAAAGGAGTACGTAAATGCAGGCTGTGGCTGCTCGTAAAGCGTCAGCATGGGCTCTACCACTTGGTCATTTACCGTGAAGCGGATAGGTTTGCCGTAGTCAGCAGTGTCAACGGCGTTGGGATTAAAGAGGTTTTCTCCGTTTTGATTTACAATTGCGCCGCTCAATTCACGCTGCCCAATAAACGCTTTGATGGTGCCCTCAACAGGGCGTGCAGTAAGCAAAATATTATTGACTTGCCCGTCATCAGGCATGCAAATATGATCGACGGGTAACCGAAGCGATGCTGGTGTTTCAGGAAATACAAAAGTTGTGGAGGGCATATCG
>NNSL01000357.1 GCA_003123965.1 Balneolaceae bacterium SMO_bin1 | reverse complement strand
TTCATGAAGAGTTGGCTATTTGGTTTTCGGGATTAAATCGATTGGGAATATAAGAAGAAAGATACTTGTCCATAAGTTTAGCCCATGGATAGCCAAGCAGGATGAGTTCGTAAACAAAAGCATCGAATCGGATATTCATGGAAAGGGTGATGCCGATGTGCATCATGATGATGCCGGTCATGACGTAGGGCCGTCAGCTTTCGCCACCAGATAAGAACACCGGACAGTTCGGTAATCCACCCGAATAATAGAATGAGCGTGGCGGCCGACCAGCTGTACAGAGCCAGCTGCTGTAACCAGTTGAAACTAAAAGCGCCGGTGCGGGACAGGATATCCGTTTTTTTCTCGGCAAGCCAGAGCCACAGGTGATAGCCGTTGGCCCAGTCGAAGCCGGTGCCAATGAGTTTTGCAAAAGCTGCGGTGGTGTATCCGAGACCGGTAAAAAAGATAATAATACCCAGAATGAACCGGCGGCGCTTGGTGGTGTTCGTAAAAAACATAAAACCGACGGCAAAGCCCAGCAGTGACATACCAATCAGGTTCATACTATGAGGAATTTCGCCCTGAGAATAGCGCCCGACGTATTGCAGGTGAAGCAATAACGTTGCGATTAAATACTGCCAGCGCGAGCCCCACCGAAAAAAAGAAATGACCACAAAAAAAGTAATAAGGGCAGCATTGATGAACGACATTGAATTGCTGAACAGGAATGAAACATCAATGTAATTAGCTATACCCAGCGCCAGCACTACTTCTCTGTTTCGAACCATGTAGTAAGCCCAATCCCATGCGTAGTAAACCACATACGCCATGATGAAAAGCTCGAAAATGCGAAAAAAGAGAATTTCTCCTTTAGTCTCTTTTCGATTGGGCTCAAAAAGTTCGGTGCCAATTTTTTGGATAAACGTCATATGCAACAATTACTGACCGTAAGCTTTAGGCGGTAGTGCAGGATTTGTGAATACTGAATCGCGGGTGACCATCAAAAAGGGGACAGCTTCCACGGTAACAGAATCCTTTCCAATTAGCCGCCCGTTTACTTTATGAATCATCCATGTTTCATCACCAATATTGGAGGGGTCGAACATGGTTATGAGCGCCTGTTTCCGTTTTTCAGTCCAGTTGTCTGTTTTTGATACAAAGTTCGAAAAGTCAATTTGGTCAACGCCTGTTGTTCGTAATGCAACGGCATCTCCGCGAATAGAATCTAACTGGGTTGTTTGCCAGCGTACATCATCGGGCGTATTCGATACATCGCGCACAATAGCACGTGTCCACGGCTGACCCGCTTTTGAAAACATAGGGTAGATGCTAAAAGGCCAAAATTCACCCTTATGAGAAGCTACAAGTATGCCATAAACAACAAATACGCCGGCAAGTATTTTAAGCGCTCTAGATCTAAACTGATTCATGATATATTAAATCGTGTTTTAGTGCGTTGAAAATAATGAAAAGCGTGAAGCTTCGATACAAAAAAATTGCAGCGGGGTGCAAAAAATTACATCTGCAAGGTAAGGGCAATAATTGTTGTTTTATGTAACGTTTATAGGTTCCCATAAATGTGTTATTATTGAGCCGAAATTTTTGCTCCCTTTTTATTTTAAACGAGTAAATATTTTATGAAAAATTATTTGATACAAGCTGCAGCATCTACACTATTACTATTCTTTTTGAGTTTCTCTGCCGGGGCACAAGATCGCGAAGGTATTAATGAAATTACGCATCAGCCCAACGGCACCGTGCTACTAACCGACTTTGAAGATTATGAGATCAATACTATTCCACGCGACTGGTATAACCAGCGGGGAGAAGGCCGCCCTTATACGTATGAGGGGGATCAACGCGAGGAGTACAATTACAGCGTAATGGCCGAGAATGGCAACAAATTTTTGCGCTATCGTGGCACCAATGCGAAACACCTTAATTTTCCGCTGGTTAATAAAGATGTGAATATTTACGAAACGCCCATTTTAAGCTGGCAGTGGCGCATCAACGAAATACCCGAGGGGGCGAATGAAGATGATCAGAATGATGTTGCGGCAAGTATTTATGTAGTTTTTGACATGGGACGGGTTCTGTTTAAGCGCGTGCCTAAATCAATACGGTATACATGGAGTTCTTCGCTTGAAAAAGGAAAAGAGCTCTCAAAATTCTTTGGCAACCAAAAAATTGTGGTTATGGGTCGGGTAAAAAAAACCTGGGGCAGTGGCAAACTTTTCAGCGCAATATACTTGAAGATTACAAGCGCTTGTTTGGTGATGATCCTCCCAAAACTCCAATCGCCGTTCTTATTTTAAGCGACGGCGATGATACCGATTCAGTAGTACAAGCGGACTATGACGACATTATGCTGAAGCCTGCTGATGAGAATTAGTATCCATCACCCTCTATTCGCTTGCTATATTTTAAACGCAAAAGCTTCTGATTTTCCTTAATGGATAAAATACTCAACGTTTTACGGCCTATCCTAGCCTTTGATTACAAACATCCCTTCTGGGTTCTTGGTATTGCTTTAACGCTGGCGGCAATTAGCGCCTACTTTGCACTACAGCTTAAAATAGATACCGACTTAGCCAATTTGCTCCCCGAAAAGAACGAGCACGTCCGGGCAATGAATGAATTGCAGGAAACCGTAGGTGGAGAATCAGAAATGGTAGTGGCTATTGAGTCGCCGAGTTTTGAAGATAATAAGCAGTTCGCCCGCGATCTTATTGACCAAAGCCTGGACATGACCAACCAGCGGACGGGTGATCCCTATTTTAGCCGCGGTAACTTTCGGCGCGAAACAGATGTGCTTAAAAATAATGCGCTTTATTTTGCCAGCGATCAGGAACTGAATGAAATAAGCAATTACCTGCAAGATGAGATTGAGAGCGCAAACGAAGAGGCAAACCCTTTTCTGATCAATTTTGAGGAAGAGGAGGAAGAAGAAACATCCGAAGAGGATATTGAAGGCTTTGAAGAAAGCTACAATTCCATCATTCCGCCGGAATACGATGTGAACGCAGACAGCACCGTTTTGCTGGTGCACCTGGCGCCCACCGGCTCTCGAAGCAATTTAACCTATCTCGAAGATCTTTTTGCTGATTACGATTCGCTTGTAGCCTCCATGCAGCCGCAGACCTACAATTCAGAAATGGAGGTATATTTTACGGGCCGCAATAAACGGCATCTGGTGCAGATTCAGTCCATAATGACGGATGTATTCAACAGTTTTGCCACGGGTATTTCAGAGTGTCATTCTGCTGGTTACGCTCTACTTTTTTATCAAAAAATATGTGAATTACCGGCGCGGAAGTGCCGAGCATCAAAAGCATGGATTTTGGTCACACGTTATTCGCATGCCGGTGCCATTTCTACTCATTGGTGTACCCCTTATCATAAGTCTTGCCTGGACCTTTGGCATAACTTACGGAGTGCTGGGCGTACTCAATACCATGACCTCCGTGCTGTTCGTAATCCTGTTTGGTATGGGTATCGACTACGGTATTCACTTTTATGCACGCTATATCGAGTTCCGCTCGGATGGATTATCGGTTGAAGATGCCTTGTACGAAACGTACGACAACACCGGCTCAGCCATTGCTGTAAGCGGGCTTACAACCGCCTTTTCGCTGCTGGTGCTTATCGTAGCCCAATTTCGCGGGTTTTCGGAATTTGGATTCATCGCCGGTACGGGTATCATTCTGGCGCTGTTTTGCATGCTTTTTGTGCTTCCTTCCATGCTTGTGATTTTTGAAAAGTGGAACTGGATTTTGATCAATCAGTACGAAGGGCGTGCTGCTAAAAAGCACGTTTTCCGGCGTTTTCCGTATGCTCGAACGGTTGTTGCCATTGGGTTGATTTTATCGGTAACTATTGTAGCTAATTCTGGAAAGCTGCAGTTTCAGTACGATTTTGGTGAGCTTGAACCGGAAATTGAGGAATACCTTGAGTTTCGGCGTGTAGCCAGCCAGGCCGAGCAGGAATACGCCCATAATCCCGCTTATCTTCTTGCTGATACGCGCCAACAGGCCGAAGAAATAGTGGATACGCTTCGTACCCGCATGCGCAGTGATACTACCAGCCCCACCATTTTACAGGTGCAATCGCTAACCGAGCGATACCCCGAAAGCGAGCAGGCGATCAATTCAAAGCTGCAGAAAATTGCGCAGATTCGAGAACTGCTCAGCGACCCTATCATTGAAGCCCAGGAAGACGAGCAACTCGAAAAACTGCGCCGCGCCGCCCAGACTACCGAGCCGCTAACCATGGATGAGATTCCCGGCTATTTCAAAAGTCGATTTTTAACCGATTCCGGCGAAGTGGGCAATTTTGTAATGGTGTATCCCAGCGTAGGGCTCTCCGACGGGCGAAAATCTATAGAGTTTAAAAATGATGTAGGAAAAATCACTCTTTCTAATGGGGAAGAGGTGTATGCGGCCAGTACTTCCATAATTGCTGCAGAAATGCTGGAGTTGATGCGCAACGAGGCCCCCTGGATGGTGGGCGCCACGCTGGTTATGGTGTTTATGCTGATGTATATTTCGTTCCGCTCCTTCCGCTGGACGCTCATCGCCATGATGCCGCTGCTGGTGGGCTTGCTGCTGCTGTTCGGTATTATGATGCTAAGCGGCATGATGTTCAACTTATATAACCTTGTGGTGCTGCCGGCCATTTTGGGTATTGGTGAAGACAACGGCGTGCATATTGCCGCACGCTACCGCGAGGAGGGCAGTGAAAGCATGTGGGACGTTCTTTCCAGCACGGGGCAGCACATAACCGTTGGTACACTCACCACGCTTCTGGGTTTTTCCGGCTTGCTCTTTACCAATCA
>NNSL01000320.1 GCA_003123965.1 Balneolaceae bacterium SMO_bin1 | reverse complement strand
GAATTGGCTCAGGAGATTATTGAGCAGTGCCTGCCTGATACCGGAGATTCCGTGCGTATTGGCATTACGGGCGTGCCCGGCGTGGGCAAAAGTACCTTCATAGAATCACTGGGAAATCACATTATTGATCAAGGCCGAAAGCTTGCCGTACTGGCCATTGACCCAAGCAGCACGCGTACACGGGGCAGTATTTTAGGCGATAAAACCCGCATGGAAACATTGGCTAATAATGCTAATGCATTTATTCGTCCGTCCCCCACAGCAGGTTCGTTAGGCGGTGTTGCTCGTAAAACGCGCGAAACAATTTATCTTTGTGAGGCCGCTGGTTATGATACCATTTTCATTGAAACGGTAGGCGTAGGGCAATCAGAAACCGCGGTACATTCCATGGTTGATTTCTTTTTACTGTTGATGCTGGCCGGCGCCGGCGATGAGCTGCAGGGCATTAAGCGTGGCATCATGGAAATGGCCGATGCAATTGCCATCAACAAAATTGACAGCGCCTCTCAAAAGCAGGTGCAGCAGGCTATTCGCGAATATAAAAATGCTTTGCACTTATACCCGCCTACCGAATCGGGATGGAGCCCCGAAGTTACGAAGTGTTCTGCGCTTGAGAACACGGGCATCGACGAAATCTGGGAGATGATCGGAGCGTATGTCGATGCAACAAAAGAAAATGGCTATTTTCAGAAAAATCGTAAGCAGCAGGCACGCCACTGGATGTTTGAATCGATTGAAAACCAGCTTAAACAGCGATTTTACAGCGATCCAAAAATCAAGGAGGCGATGCAAAAAACCGAAGAAGAGGTCCTCAACGGTAAAATAAGCTCATTCAGGGCTGCCCAAAAAATGCTCGATTTGTATGAAAAATAAGCGTTGCCATCAATGTCGATGATAGCATCACTCTGCCGAATCATCAGTTTGCTCGCTGCAACTCGATATCCGCATCATCCACCTCAATTTGAATAGTTGCCGAACCGCCATCAAGGGTGAATCCAGTTCTGTTTTCTTCATCCAACGTACGGCGAAATGCTTGCCCAGCAGAAATATCAGCATTGTCATGTTCAATGATGAATGTTCCGCCGCCGGCCAATATATTCAGTGCCATATCGCCATCGTCCATATTAAAACGGTAATTGCTCCCGTTTTTTAAGCTGGTGGAGATGTTGAAATCTCCATCGTCGGAATCGAGCTCAATAGAGTCAAAATTACCATTTATAATATTGGCTTCACCGTCATCTAAGTCTATGATGAGTGAACCGCGGCCTTCATCCATCTCAATACTGCCGTCATCAAGGCTGAAAGCAAACTGCTGGCCCCTGCAGGCCTGCAGTCGTACTTCTGCATCATCGGCGTTAATGTTCACGGCACCGGCAAGTTCACGCAAATTATACGATTCATCATCGCCCTCAGCTTCAAAGCTCACGCCGCGCGGCGCCTCAATTCGTATAGTATATTCTTCATCATAAGAGCCAAACATGATGCCGCTAAAATCGCGCGGCTGCTCTTCAATCACCAGATTGCCATTTTCTTCCCGTACCACCATATCAAATTCGTTGCGGCTTCCAAGGGTAAAGCCGGAAACCTCCAGCCGGTAACGAATCACCACGCGGACATCCGAGCGGTCTGATCCCACAACGGTTACTTCCGCGTCGTCACTGTTTAGAGTTATTGTACCGTTTGGGTCAATAGAAAATGACCTATCTAAATCAAATTCATCCGTTGCCTGGCCTTGAGCGCTTATAGCAAAACATAAACTTAAGCACAGCAATATGCCTGTTCGAAGTACATTCATAGCAAATTAGTTGGGTTATTTATTGATATACCAAACGTACGGAAAGGCGTGCAAAAAGTTACCCGAGATTTAACTCTGACTGTGATGAAAAAGCCATTTCGTCTTCATCAACCTTCTGATTGCCCAATGTTTGCTGCATTTCCTGGCGCAGTTTCTGTATGGTAAGTCCACTGGTGAGCGCTCCATTTCTGGCCACCGAAATACGCCCGGTTTCCTCCGAAATCACAACAACAAACACGCTGTTAGTTTCAGTTATACCTACAGCCGCACGGTGCCGGGTCCCAAATACGGACGAAATATTGGGGTTTTGAGAAATAGGCAAGTAGCAGCTGGCAGCCACAATGCGATCGTTACGAATTACCACTGCGCCATCATGCAGGGGCGTGTGCTTGTTAAAAATAGTTTGCAGCAGCGAGCTGTCTACACGTGCATCAAGCTTAACGCCTACGTCTACCAAATCCTGCAATGTTGATGAACGCGCAAAAACAATGAGGGCGCCTGTTTTGCTGTGCGCCATGGTACGACAGGCATCTACGACCTCGTCAATAACGGTATCGGAATTAGAGCGAACAAAAAACCGATCGAGGCTGGTATTTTGCCCGAGACTGTAAAGCAACTTTCGTATTTCGGGCTGAAAGATGATGAAAACAGCCAGTACTCCCACGTCAAGAATACGCGCAAGTATAAAGTTTATGGTGGTGAGGCCCAGCGCGCTAACCAAGGCGTTGATAATAATAATGAAAACGAGCCCAATAGCTGCCTGTATGGCAAATGTTCCCCGAATCCAGCGGTACAGATAAAACAGCACCGTTGCAATAATCAGGACTTCAACTAAGTCCCGTATGCCGAATTCTAAGAACCAAATGGAGATCAAGGCGTTGCTTCTTTTTGTGATTTGAGCTTAAAGGGCAAAACAGCCTTTATTATACGAAATAATGTGGTTAGAAATTAGGAGCTAAAAGTCGATTCTGACCTATTTAAATTAGTTCTTCAGCCAGCGCTTTGTAAACCAAAATAGAATCTTTTGCTTCTTTTACGTCGTGCACGCGAATAATATTGGCTCCCTTTAGCATGGCACTGTAATGTACGGCCACCGTACCAATCACCCGGTCCGAAACGTCACGGTCATTTAATATGCGACCGATCATTGACTTGCGCGATGCACCCACAAGCAGCGGGTACCCCAAATCCTTAAACTTTTCGATATTTTTTAAAATTTCAATATTGTGCTCCTGCGTTTTGCCAAAACCAATGCCGGGATCAAGAATTAAGCTTTTTACACCTGCTTTCTCTGCTCGCTTAATCTGGGACTTGAAGAAACCCCTTATATCCTGTACTACATTGTCGTAGGTGGGATCTTGCTGCATAGTTTTAGGGTTACCTTGTGAGTGCATCAATATGTAACCGGCTTTGTGCTTGGCGCTAAGCTGAGCCAATCGCGGTTCTTTTTGTCCGCCGCTGATGTCATTAACAAAATGGACCCCGCGTTCCAAGGGCTTTCTTGGCAACGGCAAATTTGGTTGTATCAATCGAAAAAAAGGTGTCGGGAAATTGAGAGAGCGCTTTATCCAGTACAGGGATAACGCGACCGAGCTCCTCACGTTCGGTCACCGGCTCTGAACCGGGGCGTGTTGATTCACCACCAATATCAATAATTGCAGCGCCCTGCGAAATCATAAGCCCAATGCGGCCCAGCGCAGATTCTACCTCATTGAATTCGCCACCGTCTGAAAAGGAATCGGGAGTGACGTTTAAAATGCCCATGATTTTGGGCTCAGATAAATCGAGTTGCTTATCGCGGAGTTGCAGTACGGGTGACTTTTCGGTCATAGCAGTGAGGTAGGTGATTGGGCAATGGGGTGATTAAGTGATTTTCCTAATCACGTAATCTCTTAATCACCTGATAACCAAGCGGTTACCATTCTTCTTCCAGGTACTGCAGCTTATCTTCAACCTCGGCCCACTCGTCGGCATCATCACGGTCTTCTTTATGCTCATTGATGACATGATCCTGCCATTGTTCGGCAAGGCGCTCGTTAAGGTCAATATAGTGCTCCCACTCCATCGGAACTTCATCATCAGGATAAATAGCTTCCACCGGGCACTCGGCAACACAGGCATCGCAGTCGATACACTCGAGGGGATCAATCGTCAAAAAGTTGGGGCCTTCCCGAAACGCATCAACGGGACAAACAGTAGCACAATTGGTATATTTGCAGTTGATACACGGTTCGGTTACTACGTATGCCATAAATTTTTCGCTTCAGTTGCTGATTTATTTCCAGCCTAAATATCTCGGCTTATAGGCACAGATGCAACGTTTAATTAAAGTTTTCGGCTTTTGCCAGTGCGCAATCGCACCCAATATTCAAACGCCCTTAATTAGCAATCGGCTTCTCAAGTATTATCCGCACACTGTCTAAAGATCCGTCGTTCGGTGCCGGCTCCAAGCCCAGCAAGTGAGTCATAAGTGGATAAATATGCACATTCCGAAAAGCAGCGCTCGTAAAATCCTCTTTGAAGGCCGGACCCCGTGCCATAAATATGGCCTGCATGTGGGGTGATTGGGGATCATAACCATGCATACCCGAAGGCAGCGATTTCAAAAAGTCATCTTTATAACTTTCGCTAACTACTGTGTAACCTGCGTCGGCTACCAATACCAGATCAAACACGCGCGGACTGTTTTTAACACGGTAGCGTTCTGGCAGATTTTCTTTTTTATAGATTCTAAAGTTTTGCTGCCGGGTTTTAAGAGCCTGGTACACTGTTTCCAGCTGTCCTTTTTGGGGTTCAATCATGGTTACGGGTGATCTGATGATACGCTGCACGTTCTCCATGTTGACAAGCGTATCCAGCTCTATGAGTTTTTCAGCTGATTGATTAATCATACCGTGATCTGATACAATAAGGATATTGGTTGAATCCCAAAGATTGGCTTGCTGCATTTGGGTTTTTAAATAGCCAAGCAATGCATCAGACTCTTTAACAGCAGCACGAACCGAATCGGAATCAGCCCCATACCGGTGGCCCATTTTATCTACGT
>NNSL01000273.1 GCA_003123965.1 Balneolaceae bacterium SMO_bin1 | reverse complement strand
TGTCCGCCCCGTGCTACCTCCTGCAAAATAGCATCGCGAATTAAATCTTCATCCATGCTGTGAATTTCTGTTTGCACCGGCTGTCGGTTGGGCGGCGGGGTAGTAATGATGCTGAGATCGCGAGCACCCATCAGTGAGAACTGCAACGTTCGTGGAATAGGCGTTGCGGTGAGCGTGAGTACATCAATAGTTGCGCGGTACTTTTTGAGCTTTTCTTTGGTTTTGACGCCAAATCGCTGCTCTTCGTCCACAATGAGCAGGCCAAGGTCGTTGAAATTCACATCTTTAGAAGTGATGCGATGCGTGCCAATGACAATATCAACCTTGCCTTCCTCTAATTTTTTGAGCGTTTTCTTCTGCTCAGCCCGCGAGCGGAATCGTGAAAGCACATCTACTTTTACCGGGAAATCTTTCATGCGTCGGCTAAAGGTCTTGTAGTGCTGGTCGGCCAAGATGGTCGTCGGCACCAGCATGGCAACCTGCTTGCCGTTCATAACCGCTTTAAAAGCGGCCCGCACGGCTACCTCGGTTTTGCCAAAACCTACATCACCACATACCAGTCGGTCCATCGGTGTCTTGGATTCCATGTCCTCTTTTACAGCTTCTATTGCAGCGCGCTGGTCGGGTGTTTCTTCATACTCGAACCGGGCTTCCATCTCGGTTTGCCAGTTATTGTCGGCATCAAAACTGAATGCCTCCTGCGATTTTCGCTTGGCATACAGCTTAATGAGATCGCGGGCTATATCTTTAACCTTTTTCTTGGTTTCAGCCTTTTTGCGCGCCCAGCGCCCCGAACCCAGCTTGTCGATACGCGGTTTGGTACCTTCTTTGCCCGAATATTTCTGGATTTTATGCAGGCTCGATACATTCACATACAGCACCGATCCCTCTTTGTAATGCAGCACTACCGATTCCTGCACCACATCACGCACCTTTATTTTTTTGAATCCGCGAAAGGTGCCAATGCCGTAATCCACGTGCACCACAAAATCACCCACGTTCAAATCACGCAGCTCTTTAAAGGAGATACCGCCCGTTTTTTTGCGCTGTTTAATTTTGGGGCGGTGGTAGCGGTTAAAAATCTGGTGATCGGTGTAAACGGCAATCCCTTTTTCGTTCAGGATAAAGCCTTCATGCAGCGTTTCTACCGACAGGTGATACCGCATCCGTTGGCTCGATTCGCCCAGCAGTTCCTCAAATCGATCGTATTGACCCGGGTTGTCGCATAAAATATAGGTGTCAAAGCTTTGGCGACTAAGCGACTCTATATCCTCTTTTAACAGTTTGATGCTACCGTTGAAATCGGGTTGGGGCTTGCGTCGAGACGGTAGCTCCAGTCGGGTTCAGCATCGGTTGAAAAAGGACCGAAGCCAATTTGTGGTTTCCCTTTAATGCTGCTTTTAAATGATGATAGCGAAACATATCGCTCGCTGGGCGGTTCGGTATTTTCGGTGTCGTCTATATCCGAATAGTGTTCTTCGGCGTTCGTAAATTGTTCCTCGAATTTAGCAAATATTAGCGAGGTGTCGAATAAGGCAACCACAGTATCATCACCCAAATAATGCAGCAGCTGTTGCCGCGATCCGGTGTTGATAGCGGTAACGTCGGGAACAAAGCGTACGTTTTGCTGATGGGAAATTGAGCGCTGGGAGTCGGGATCAAACTCGCGAATGGAGTCGACTTCATCACCGAAAAACTCGATGCGAATGGGGTAATCACCAGAGAACGGAAAGACGTCCATAATGCCGCCGCGCCGGGCAAATTCGCCGGGCTGGTTCACAAATTTCACAGAATTGTAGTTTTGATCTACGAGCTCCTCTCTTAAAGTTTCCGGCTCAATAGTATCGCTTACTGAAACCTGCAACGTGGATGCGGCAAATTGGTCGGGTGAAATAATTTTTTCCACCAACGCATCAACCGAGGTTACCGTGAGTGATTGCTCAAGTTCCTGAATCTGTTCAAGTACTTCTGAACGCTGAATGGAGAGGGCATTGTCGGTAATCTGCTGATCGTCGTATGGTTTTTGTCCGCTGGGCGGAAACAGAAAACTGTTTGGTGATTCGAGGGCGTCGAGATCCGATTTTAAAAAACGAGCGGATTCGTAGTCTGGGAATACACAAATGACATTATTAAACCGACGGCTCAGCTGGGCCAAAAAGAGGGCAGGGGTTGATCCGACAAAATGCTCAAGCTTAATGGTATGGCTGTCACCTAAGTGCTGGTCGATCTTGTCCCAGGGGAGCGTTGCCGAAAAGGTTTTTTGAATTGAGGAAAGAGACATTTAGCTGCTTAATTCAGGTCAATTATTTCTGTGGTAATAACATGACTTACGGTGCCGGCGTTTACTTAAAATACAAATCAATATGGCACATAAAATTTACTCGAGAGCAGTGCGAAAAATTATACGATCAGAAACAATGGAAAGGACAAGGCACAGGATGGCGGGTAGTAAGTACCAGGCGTATAGGTCGGTAAAATCGGTGTAAATAAGCTCGTCCACTTCCGTGCGTTCCAGCTCGTCTATTTGATCGTAAATTTGTTCAAGTTCCTGCGTATCAGTCGCCCGGAAATATTCACCACCGCTCATTTGCGCAATTTCGGTAAGCATTTCTTCATCAATTTCTACCTTTACGTTTTGGTAGCGCTTGCCAAAAATGGGGTCTTGAACCGGGTATGGAGCCGTGCCCATGGTACCCGCGCCAATGGTGTAAATTTTAATATTGTATGACAGCGCAAGATCGGCAGCGGTAACGGGGTCAATTTTACCAGAATTGTTTTGCCCGTCGGTAAGAAGAATGATAACCTTGCTTTTGGCTTCGCTTTCTTTGAGCCGGTTGACGGCTGTAGCTATGCCCATGCCTATGGCAGTGCCATCCTCTATGATACCCATTTCAACATTATTGAGCAGCCGCTTAAGTAGCTCATAGTCCAGCGTAGGTGGAACCACCGTAAAGCTTTTACGTGCAAAAACAACGAGCCCAATGCGATCGGAGAGACGTTTATCGATGAAGTCGAGGGCTACATTTCGGGCGGCCTCAAAACGATTGGGCTTAAGATCCTCAGCTTTCATAGACGTTGATATATCAAGCGCCATAACAATATCAATACCTTCGGCGCTACGCTCTATTGTTGTGTTTTTGTCTTGCGGTCGTGCCAACGCCAGGACTATGAGTGTAAACGCTATCCATTGCAAAACAGGGGCCAGCCAAACGCCATATGTACGCCAGCCGGTAGGTAAATCAGAGAAGTTGGAAGTGTTGGAAAAAGTGAGACTGGGATGCCGGTTGGTGTATGCGCGCCAAACCGAAAGGCCGATGAGAATCGGCAGAATAAGCAGTGCCCAGAACCATTCAGGATTGGCCCACGTCATGATTCCACCTCCGATTCTTTCTTCTGCTCATTAAACTTTTTTCGCTCCTGCTCAACCTTGGCAAGATGCTGCC
Organism: Balneolaceae bacterium SMO_bin1; assembly: GCA_003123965.1. The sequence continues at coordinate 1,443 of NNSL01000273.1, read as the reverse complement.
GACGCATTTGCTGCACACGCTGCCCATGTATTTCTTTGGCTACAGTCAGGAATTCCTCACCCTTTGCATACGCTTTTTTAGCCTGCTCTTGGGTTGGGGTAAAGTTGGCAAATTTAACCATATCGGCTTCGCGAAGTACAATGCGCGTCTGCTCAACCATGCGGTTGTCAATGGCCCGCCGATCAAGTTCATGGATGATCTCACGGCTTGACGATTCCATGGCCGGAATGCTGTACATCTGTTCAAAATACTGGCGGATGGCATCACCCAGGCTGATGTAATACTGCTCAAAATGCGCGCGCTCGGTTAGTTCAATATTTTTGAGCTGCCGCAGATTATTTTCAAGTTCTTTAAGCGGATTCAAAAAGGGTTCTGGCGTAAAGGACGGAGCTGGTTCTTTGTCCGCTTCATGATAGTAATTTTTGTACCAATAATACCCGGCTGCGGCTAATAACAGAATGATGAGAAAGGCCAGTAACCACGGCCACCAGGCGGCAGCAAAATCAAAAATGGGTTTTAGCGGCCGCAGTTCTTCGTTCTCACTTTGCAGCACAGAACTGAACCCTATTGTAACCGGCTCAGAGTAAATGGTTGTGGTATCATTGTTTGAAATAAGCTGCACAGGCAGAGCGGGTATTGTTGTTGTATCGGTTGCCCAGAATTGCAGTTGGTAGTGCAAGCTGTCTTTAAAATCAGCGACACGGAACTGTTGTCGTTGCCGCATCTCAAAGCCTTCAGGGAAGGCGGCCGAATCCGGATAGATAATACGATTGTAGGTTTGATCTTTCCGCAGGGTGAGGCTGAATTCAATGAGATCGCCCACTTTGGCGGAATCAGACGATATATGCTGCTCCAGGGTTTGTGCATAACTGTCGTTTCCGGTACCTGCAAACAGAAGAAGGGCAGTAATGGTTATGAATAAAAATCGGTAAATATATGTCACCGGGCTAGTACAGGATTTTTAAGAATTAACTCTGCAGGCGTGCAAATTATTGCCTTAAGGTGCTTACAAAAAGAATGCTAAAATAGAAAAAATGTACGGTTCAAAAAAAACAAGGAGCAAATTAGAAGTTAAAATTTGTAGATGCATAAAATGCTTTAATATTGTATGTTTCGGGGTCTCCAGAAACCAATACCTTTGACATGCGAAATATTACGTTGGCACTGCTACTTATCACACTGCTGGTTCAATGCAATAAAACAGAATCTCCCTCTCAAACCGAAGCTGCTCAAACCGACATTCGTCCCAAAGTTGAGACCGTCAGCGCTACCTATGATGCTTTTGGTGTCAATGTTGATAAATTTGAGGTGCGCGATTTTACCGTTAAGAAAAATGAAAGCCTTTACCTGCTGCTTCAAAAACCTGGATTTAAATCAGCAAGCAGATTTATCGTGCTATCCAAAAGGCCAAAAGAAATTATTGATGTCCGTTCGTTTCGACCC
>NNSL01000376.1 GCA_003123965.1 Balneolaceae bacterium SMO_bin1 | reverse complement strand
ATTCTTTTCAGGAAATACAGCCAGAACACGGCCTTCTTTCCCCTTTTCATTACCGGCAATGACTTTTACATCGTCGCCCTTTTTAACATGTAATTTATTTTGCTTGTTGGTAGAACGTGGCATAATAACTGTCGTTTAAAGTACTTCAGGAGCAAGTGATACAATGCGCATGTAGTTGCGTTCACGCAACTCACGGGCAACCGGTCCAAAAATTCGGGTACCAACCGGCTCTTGCTCTTTATTTATAATTACAGCAGCGTTTTCATCGAAACGAATGTAGCTGCCGTCATTTCTGCGTAATTCCTTTTTGGTGCGAACTACAACTGCATTTACAACTTCGCCCTTCTTAACATTGCCGCCTGGTATCGCATTTTTTACTGAGCAGGAAATTACATCACCTACCCGCGCATAGCGCCGTCGAGAATCGCCCAGTACCTTAATGCACTGTAACTTACGAGCGCCGCTATTGTCAGCAACGTTAAGTTTTGTTTGTATCTGTATCATGGCTAATAACTTAGAATTTCTATTATTTTGCGCGTTCTATAATTTTTTCGAGACGCCAGGTTTTTCGCTTTGAGAGCGGACGTGTTGACATAATTTGTACCACATCCCCTTCGTTGGCGGAATTTTCTTCATCGTGCGCCAAATACTTTGTTGTTTTGGTGATGAACTTCCCATATATAGGATGCTTCACCTGGCGGTCAACAGCAACTGAAATGGTTTTATCCATTCGATTGCTAACTACCTTGCCTGTTCGTTCTCTTCGTTGTGCTCGCTTTGGTTCTGCCATAATGTTATCCAGCACCTTCTTGGTTTTCTTTTTCGTGGATAATCGTATTTAACCGAGCAATTTCTCGCTTGGTCATTGAAATACGAGCAGGGTTTTCTAATTGTCCGGCTACTGCATGATTGAACTTCATATCTTGCAGCGCTTCCTGTTCATCTTCCCTGCGTGCTTTTAATTCAGTTAGTGATAAATCTCGTAGTTCGCTTGCTTTCATGGTAATCGCGTGTTTCTAATTAATTATGGTCCGTCGTAATCGCGTCGTACAATAAATTTCGTTTTGATGGGTAACTTATGCGATGCCCGAAGCATTGCCTCATGAGCTTTCGCTTCAGAAACACCTGCAATCTCAAAAAGAATGCGACCCGGCTTTACAACTGCCACATATTTTTCAACAGCGCCTTTACCTTTACCCATTCTGGTTTCGGCCGGCTGCGCAGTCTTAGGCATATCCGGGAAAATGCGAATCCAGGTTTGCCCATCACGCTGAAGTTGCCGCGCAATTGCAATACGGCACGACTCAATTTGACGCGATGTAATATACTTGGCCTCCAACGCCTTCAAACCAAAATCACCAAAAGCGAGGGTATGGCCACGTTGGGCGTTTCCATCAAGGCTTCTGCGATGTTGCCGGCGTCGGCGTACTTGTTTTGGTTCTAACATAATTACTAAAAATTAGTCGTTAATTAATTACCTCTGTTTCGGCGACGTGAGCGACGGTTACGTCCTCCGCCTCGGCCTCCGCGTCGATTGCGGGTCTCATCTTTCTGGTTGTTATGGGCCGGACCTGGCGTCAATTCAACATCACCAAGTACTTCGCCTTTAAAGATCCAAACCTTTACGCCAATTGAACCATAAATGGTATTGGCAGTTGTCTGGAAATAATCAATATCTGCGCGTAGCGTATGCAATGGCACCCGACCTTCTTGGTACTGCTCGGTTCGGGCCATTTCTGCACCGTTCAAACGACCAGCGCAGCGAATTTTAATACCTTTGGCACCCATCCGCATGGCCGAAGACATCGCCGTTTTCATTGCGCGGCGGAATGATATACGAGCCATCAATTGCTGAGAAATATTCTGGGCCACCAAACTTGCATCCGTTTCCGGGCGCTTAATCTCGCTTACATTTATTTGTACTTCTTTATCGGTAATAGTTTTCAGCTCTTCGCGAAGCAGTTCAATCTGCTCACCGCCCTTACCGATAATTACACCGGGACGACTTGTTTTAAGCGTAAGTAAAATTCGCTTAGGCGTTCGCTCAATAATCACGCGCGAAAGGCCTCCATTCTCCAGACGCGTGTGCAGATAATCGCGAAGCTTAGTGTCTTCGTATAATATTTCCGGCTTATTGTCTTCGGAATACCAGTTGGAATCCCAACCGCGAATTATTCCGAGTCGTAAACCTACTGGATGTGATTTCTGTCCCAAGATTATATCGTTTTATTAATTAGTAACTTTTTCTTGTTTCGCCACTACAACATTAATGTGGCATGTGCGCTTGCGAATCTGGTTTGCACGTCCCATCGCTCGGGGTTGAATTCGCTTCAGCGTGGCTCCTTCGTTTACAAATATTTCTTTAATGTAAAGATCATCGTCATCAAGCCGCTCTTCTTGGAATTTATCCCGAATGTTAGCAGCAGCTGACTTAACAACTTTAGCTACAAGCGGCCCAGATGATTTATTTACAAACTCTAATTTCTTAAGAGCTTTAGCTACATTGTCACCTCGTACCGAATCTGCTACTAAACGAACCTTGCGTGCAGATTTTCGAAGGTGCTTCTGTATTGCTCGTGCTTCAAAATTTTCTTCAGACATAATTATGGTTTCCTTCTAGTTGGTTCTGCTTTCTTCACAGGGTGTCCACGGAACGTTCGCGTGGGAGCAAACTCACCCAGCTTATGACCTACCATGTTTTCCGTGATGTACACCGGAATAAATTGCTTTCCGTTATGCACTGCCAGCGTTAAACCAACAAAATCGGGAGTAATCATTGAGCTGCGCGACCAGGTTTTGATCACGTTCTTTTTCCCGCTTTCATTCATTTTGTCAATCTTACGCTGCAGCTTGTAATAAACGTAAGGTCCTTTTTTTAGCGATCTTGGCATAATTAAAACTATTTAGACTGATTTCTTCTTCGTACGATGTAGCGATCAGAAAGCTTTTTGCGTTTACGCGTTTTCTTTCCTTTCGATGACTGACCCCATGGTGAACGCGGGTGGCCACCAGATGCTTTTCCTTCACCACCGCCCATTGGGTGATCAATTGGGTTCATAGCAACACCACGTGTTTGTGGTCGTTTGCCTTTCCAGCGGCTACGTCCTGCTTTCCCAACCGTAGTATTGAAGTGATCGGGATTACTGGTAGAACCTACTGTTGCATAACATGACCCGAGAATCATACGAACTTCACCTGAAGGCAGCTTAACGGTAACAAAACGATCCGTTTTGGCCAACAGTTGTGCGTTAGTTCCGGCGCTTCTGCAAAGCTGTGCTCCTTTTCCGGGGTGCATTTCAATATTATGAATAACCGTACCGGGAGGCATATTCATCAACGGAAGCGCGTTTCCGCGATCAGGATTAACCTGCTCACCGCTAATAATTGTATCTCCTACTTCCAGTTTATCCGGTGCTATGATATAACGTTTTTCACCATCGGCATAAGCAATAAGTGCAATACGTGCAGATCTGTTTGGATCATACTCAATGGTTTGCACATTTGCCGGAATATCATGCTTGTTCCGTTTAAAGTCGATGTACCGATAGCGGCGCTTATGCCCTCCACCACGATGGCGGGAGGTTTTGCGGCCTTGCTTGTTACGACCACCGGACTGCTTTTTACCTTTCAGAAGCCGTTTTACAGAAGGCTTCTTCTGCGTAATATCATCGAATACAGGCGCAATACGGTGCCTGGTACCCGGTGTATTTGGTTTAATCTTTTTTGTAGCCATGATTAAATTCTATTTATATATCGCTAAAAAAGTCAATTTCGCCTTCTTTCAGAGTCACAATGGCCTTCTTCCAAACCTGTTTTCGGCCCTCAACATACCCTTGGCGGGTAAATTGGCCTTTTGGCTTAGACGGCATAATCATTGTGTTGATTTTCTTAATTTTCACTTTAGGATATCTGTTAAGCACAGCCTGCTTTATTTCAGGTTTGCTTGCGTTGATATCAACTTTAAAAGCATACTTTCCTTCAGCTTGAAGGCGCGAAAGTTTTTCAGTAATTAATGGTTTCTGTAAAACGTTTTTCATGCTGCTGCCTCTTCAGATGTAGGTTCAATGGATTCTTGCAAAACATCTACGCCGCTTTCCTGAATGAGAATAACATCTGCATCCAAAATTTGATAACTATTCGGCTTGTTTGCTTCCAGTACCTTAACATTTTGCAAATTACGAGCCGACTTATACACAATCATATCCGTTTCGGCTGTGAGTATAAGCACTTTCTTATCAGCAATATCCAATGAAGAAAGTATGTCAACAATCTTTCTTGTTTTTGGTTCATCGAATGTAAAATCATCAATAACCATCACAGCATCTTCAGCTGCTTTAGTAGACCATGCAGACTTCCGTGCCAAACGACGCATATTTTTCGTCATTTTAACATTGTAGTCGCGTGGACTCGGCCCAAATACGGTACCACCACCAACAAGCAGCGGAGAACGAATACTTCCGCGTCGTGCCTGACCAGTACCTTTTTGGCGATATGCCTTACGGCCACCACCGCGTACTTGGCCACGTTCTTTAGTATTTGCTGTACCTTGGCGTTTGTTGGCCATATAGCGGCGAACATCTTCATACAAAACCGTTTCGTTGGGTTCAATTCCAAAAATTGAATCCCGCAACTCGGCCTTGCTGTCGCCTTCGTTTCCTTCAGTTGTATAGATTGGAAGCTTCATTTCTGTCTATCCTACTATCGATTGTAAATTTCTACCATTCTGCCATTGGGTCCGGGCACAGAACCCGTAACCATAATCAAGTTCGATTCTTCAAATATCTTAGCTATGGTCAAATTCTGAATTTTCGTTCTTTCATTTCCTGAGCGACCCGGCATTTTCATTCCTTTAAATACACGGGAAGGATCAGATGCCTGGCCAATGGAA
>NNSL01000003.1 GCA_003123965.1 Balneolaceae bacterium SMO_bin1 | reverse complement strand
CCATCACCATTGAGGACTAAATGATTAAAAAAACCACTACCTGCTACGGATACATAAATATATCATCATCTGCGAATGAATAAGAAAAAACAAAATACCAGCGAAATTCCCGCTTACATACGGGAAATGTTGCACGACCCGCCCGATATACTGCGGGGATTCCACTCCGACGATCTGCTGGATTTTTTGGAGATTGGGATTAAAGAAGACTACAAGAATAATGATGTGATCATTAATAAGTCTGATTATGTAAACTCAGCCTATTTGGTATGCAAGGGATCTGTTGCGGTGTGGGACGAGGATATTGAGCTAGCCACGCTGCACGAAAAAAGCTTTATGGGTGAAACGTTTCTGTTTAGTGATACCGTGCGGATGTCGAAAATTGTTTCTGTGGACGACAGCCTGCTGCTTCGTTTTCAACGGCATGATATGCTGCAGTTCTTTAAGAAGAAGCCGGCCAAGCTGTTTAATATTTTCACACGAAATATCATTTATATTCAGCAGCAAAAAATTAAAAGTATGAACAGCCAGCTGCTTCGATTAAAAAAGAAGCTGTTGGAAAACGAAATACAGCACTAATGCAAGCAAGTGTGAAATTTTTTTATAATATTCTTTCGAGTTTTAAAGATTCTTGCTTTAATCTCACCGTGATACAAAAGCAATAAGGGGTACATGAAAAAGCAAAAACTGTACATGCAGGAGGTGAAGGAGTTCGTTCAGCCACTGGCTGGGCAACTTGGTTCACTGAAAGAGGGGGTGGAATACCACCAAAAGATAGGCAATATCATTGAGAACCTGCCGGATTCCACACGCGTGGCCATGCGCAATATTGTAGACAGCTACCTGGAATTTATGAACCACAACGAGGCCTCTGATATTGATCTTGGAGGTCCGGGCTGCCGCGGCACAGTTTGGTATCGCGTACACGGCGACAAATCACCCATTGACAGTGACGGTGAGCTTGAACTGGTTGAGACCGACTTCTTACTGCATAATTTGCTGATGCCTTCTCAGCGACAGGAGCTGATGGAAAATAAGAATATTGATTTTTCCTATGCGCTTGAAAATCCCGGTGAGGAAGACCAGCGCTTCAGGGCCGACCTTTACCTGGATATGCACCATTTGGCTCTGAACATGCGGAAGATTGAAAATGAGATTCGACCGTTCAAAAATTTAGAACTCCATTCTGAAGTTTCAAAACGGCTCAGCCTTAAAAACCACAAATTTGGCTTAACGCTGGTTACGGGTATTACCGGGTCGGGTAAATCATCCACGCTTGATACGATTATAGATGCCAACAATCGCACGGTTGATGCGCATATTGTTATCATCGCTTCACCGGTAGAATTAGTGCACAAACCGATGCGCTCGGTGGTAAGGCACCGTGAAGTTGGTCGGGACGTTCCGAGCTTTAAAGCAGGAGCAATACAGGCACTACGGCAAGATCCCGATATTATCGTGATTGGTGAGCTTCGGGATCCGGAAACAATTATGACGGCCCTGGAAATTACAGACTCAGGTCATAAAACGTTTGGCACGCTTCACACCTCATCAGCCATGGAAAGCATTGACCGTATTATCGGTGAGGTGCCAACCAATGAGCAGAATCGTGTTCGTACGCGTCTGGCTGATGTACTGCAATGTGTAATTAGTCAAAAGCTGGTTCCCACGCTCGACGGTAAGCGGGTTCTGGCTAAAGAAGTACTGCTGGTTACCAGCTCGGTTCGGGCGGCCATTCGAAATAATAACATTTCTGAAATTTACCAGATGCTTATGGAAGGCGGCAATCAGGGCATGAACACCATGGAACAGGATCTGAAGCGCTTGTATGAAATGGGCCGTATTTCCAAACAGGAAGCAGAGAATAATGCAAATAATAAGAAGCGCTTGGCTCAGCTGTTGTCTAAACAGTATTACTAATAGGTAATAAATTATGTTCAGAGAAAAAAATATGCGGGTATTGCCCTAGAAAGCGATTCCTTCAAAATAGTAGAGGTAGAAGCTACCACCAATGGCATTAAGCTGCTGGGCGTTGATCAATACACGCTTGTTGATGCGGGAAATATTGAGAATGATGATTCAGGCTCCGACGATTTTGAAATGTACGGGGAATCGAAGGAAAAGAGCGGCGAGGTTTTTGGATTTGGTGAAACCGAAAAGAAAAAGAAGAAAGAAGAAATTGATTTTGCAGAACTGGAGGCCAGTGCCGACCAGGGTGAAGCCTTTTGAGATTGGCAACGTCGACGAAGATGATAAGCCCAGTACCAACTATGTACTACTGTACAATATCTTAAATGATATAAGCCGAAAGCGCATAGATTTGGGTATTAACATTCCGGCAGGTAATACCATCTACCAAATTCTTGACGATAATGACTATAAGGAAGTAAAGGAGAATCAGATAGTCGAAATTGTTGAGGAAAAGCTGAAAGCTATTTATGGGGACGATAAATCTTCGGATTTCTATTCCTATGAAGTTCGGGAAGACGGCTCGCTTATTCTGGCTTCCGTTGACGATTCACCCCGCATGCTCCACATTGTGGAAGAGGCCCGCGAATTTTACCGGGGGCAACTTAAAATAAAAGAGATATACCCCGACGAGGTAGCACTGCTCGGGCTCTTGAAGAAGAACTACGACCTGGATGCGAATGAGGTAACAGCACTCATTCAGTTTGAAAAGAAAAACTGCCGTATCATTTTCCTCAAGGGGAATGAAGTTTATTTGATTCCGCCCCCAATTGGAGAAGGTACCAGAAGCAGTGACTTTTTAAATGTGGTGTTCAGTAAAATCCTGTTTCAGCTCGATTCCGGTGAGGTTCCCGAGTTAAACCGCATTATTATTGCTAATAATTCAATAGGAGATCGGGCACTCGACTTTTTCCGGGAAAATCTCAGTAGTTTACAGGTTGAAGATTTTCAATATGATGAGGCCTTTCTGGATCAGGGTACATTTGATGATAACACCCTTAAGCCATTTACCACAGCCATAGCCCTTGGTGCGGCTGCCGCCCAGAAAGATGAGGGGTATCCTAAGCTTTCCATGATTCCGGGCTATGTAGAAGAACGCCAAAAGATCTTTAAAATCGAATGGCACGGTATCATGCTGTTGGTACTCATTTTTCTCACGTTTCCGGTAGCCAATTACTTCTATCAGCAAAACGCCAATGAAATAGAGTCGTTGTCCACTGAACTAGAGCGTACCACCCAGCAGATAGAACAGCTGCAGCCCATTGTTCAGCAAACCAACGAAATATCACAGAATCTTTCGCTTCTCACCGCTAAGCTTTCGCTCTTGGATTCATTGAGCACCGGCAGCCGCACCTGGAGTCACCAGAATGGATATCGTAAATCAGGAAATGAACCAGATTCCGAATAGTTGGTTCACGTCCATGTCGCAATCTCAGGACGGCGCTTTCTTTGAAGGGTATACGCTGTACCGAAGCAGAATACCTGCCATCGTAGATATTTTTGATGAAGCAACGCTGCTGAATGTAAATACCGAAATGACCCGCGAGCAGGAGTTGTACAAATTTTCAATGATCGTACAGGAGTTTACCGCAGATACAACGCAGTATTCGCCGGAAAAACCCGAAAGCATTGAACAGATTTTAAATAACTAAGAGGCCGCTAATGTCGCACGCTATACGAAATTCACTTATTCTTCTCATTGTGCTCATTCTGTTTGTGGGCGGCAGTTGGGGATATATCGAATATTACCAGGTACCGGAAATAGAAAGGCTAACAGAAGAGGTTGAACAAAAGCAGCAGGAACTGCAGACGAACCAGGAAATAGCCAATCAATTTTCGGCCATCAGCGCCAGCTATGAAGAGGCCAGCGCTTTTTTTAATAACTATGATAAGGCACTCTACCGCGACAGTAACGAAGACAACGTTTATGATTTCATCAATAGCCTGAACCAGGGATCATCTTACGTTAACTTCAACTTTGCCTTTCAGGATTCCACCATTGAAGAGCGTTACGGTGTTTTGAATATGCAGATATCAGGAGATGGCCGATACCGAAACTTGGTGAATTTTGTGCGACGTATTGAATTGAGTAAGCCGCTGAACAAGGTGAAAAATGTTAGTATTACCCCGATTGTAACTGAAGAGAATGAGTTCAACAATGTGGAATTTAGTTTTAATCTCGAAAGTTACTACGACCGGACTAAAATACTTGAGGAACCTTCATACGATATCAATAACGTCTCGTATTCGTCATTACATAATCCATTTTTCCCGCTGGTTCGCGATATTCAGCCCAACGAAGAAGGCTTGGTTAATATAAATCAAAGCCGATTGGTAGCCCTGAGTACCAACCGCGTGTTTATTGTTGACCAGAATGGGGTTATGCAGCAGCTGAGTGTGGGCGATGAAGTGTATCTAGGACAACTAACAAGTATCAATCTTAACAATCGAACCGCAACATTCACATTAAACGAGGGTGGGATCGTACGGACCGTAACTTTAGAGGTAAATAATGAAAATTAATACAAGGGGACATTCATACATGATACGCAAAACACTACTTCTGTCGATCTTTTTAGGGATCGGATTATTTATAATGGCAGCTCCGCTTATGGCACAAGACCGCCTGCCGCGCGAGTACACCAACCCCGATGAAGTCGTTACCTTTAACAGCAATACGCCGTTTAACCAGGCGATTGATGTTATCAACCAGTTTGCCCAGGATTATGCGGGAAAGATTATTATTGACCGTACGGCCACAGAAGGCCCTATTGGGTTACGTATTCCACCCATGCACTGGGAAAAAGCCCTAAGATTAATACTGGAATCAAAATATTTACAGCTTGTTGAGCAACAGGATTTCTTTGAGATTGTCCCCGCCCAGGATCCGCGTGCTCAGCAGGGAACCCGGCAAACTACAGCACTTTCCCGATACGGCTTTA
>NNSL01000223.1 GCA_003123965.1 Balneolaceae bacterium SMO_bin1 | reverse complement strand
AAAAAAGGGCGGGCATACTTTCAGGAAATTGCCCGCCTGCCGCTTGAAGACCACAATGATGTAAACAACAACCACCATAACAACGACCAATCATGAAAGTATTTGACGATGAAAAGGACAAACTGATGGATCACGAATATGATGGTATTCGTGAACTCGATAACCACATGCCCACGTGGTGGCTTTGGCTGTTTTATTTCACTATTGCATGGGGTGTAGGATACATGCTGTATTACGAGGTCTTGGGTTGGGGCCCTACCCAGGAAGAAATGTATGCGCAGGAAGTTGCAGCCGCTGAAGCTAAATTCGGTTCGCCCGAAGAATCTAACCCGGTTGAAGACTATACCTGGACAGTTTCAACAGATCCGGCTGATATTGCTGCCGGAAAGGAAATTTACATGAGCAGTGATCAAATCTGCTTTACCTGTCACGGTGGTAACGGCCAGGGAATGGTGGGGCCAAACCTCACCGATAACATGTGGCTGCATGGATGCCAGCCCAAAGATATTGCGGCGGGCATTATTAATGGCTATCAGCAACAGGGTATGTTGGCTTACGGCAGCGGCTCAAAAATCAGCAATGAAAAAGTTCAGCATTTAGTCAGCTATATTGCTTCCATACAGGGTACGGAACCAGCGGATGCTAAAGAAGCAGATATGAGCCGCGCCGAACCCTGTACCGAAGGGCCGCTTGCGGCATCAGATTCTTAGAACAAAACGTGAATTTCACAAATAGGCACCAAGTAGCAGCGAGGGGTTCAGCTCCATCGCTGATAATGAACCAAATTCCGCTTAGTCAACTAATATTATGTCAGCAGAAAAAGATCGCCGAATAGACAAAGAGTCTTTTCGCGATCATCTTTCAACCGTAGATGAAGAAGGAAAGCGCAACTGGATTTTCCCCAAAAAACCCAGCGGCCGCTACTATAAGGCTCGAAACGTAGTAGCCGTGCTGTTGCTGCTCTTTTTCTTTTCCGGTCCATTTATCACCATAAATGGGCAGCCCCTTTTGCTGCTGAATATTCTGGAACGAAAGTTTGTAATATTTGGCATGGCTTTTTGGCCGCAGGATTTGGGCCTGCTGGTATTTGGGGCGCTGTCTTTTATTGTATTTATCGTGCTGTTTACCGCTATTTTTGGCCGGCTATGGTGCGGATGGGCATGCCCTCAGACCATTTTTATGGAAATGGTATTTCGGCGGGTTGAATACTGGATTGAGGGTGACCGCGCCCAGCAAATTCGCCTGAACCGATCGCCATGGAATTGGAATAAAATTTGGCGCAAAACACTAAAACACAGTGTTTTCTTCGGGATGGCTTTTATCATTTCTAATTTGTTTTTAGCCTATATCATTGGCAAAGACCAACTGTTTACCATCATTACCGACCCGCCTTCGCAGCACTTGGCGGGCCTGGCTTCTATTACGGTTTTCAGCGGGGTATTTTACGGAGTGTTTGCGTTTTTGCGCGAGCAGGTCTGTCATTTTATCTGCCCCTATGGCCGCATGCAGTCGGTACTGCTCGACAACAACTCCATTAATGTAATGTACGATTACAAGCGTGGCGAACCGCGTACCAAGGTATCAAACCGAGATGACCTGGGCCGCAAAGCTACGCTAGATGATCTGGGCCTTTCCCCGGCTACTCTTTATGGCGACTGCATTGACTGCCACCAGTGCGTTCGCGTGTGCCCTATGGGTATCGACATACGCAATGGCACTCAGCTGGAGTGCGTACACTGCACCGCCTGCATTGATGCCTGCGATGATGTAATGGATAAAATTGACAAGCCACGCGGCCTTATTCGCTATTCGTCTGAGAATGCTATAAAGCAGGAAAATGAAAAAATATTGACTCCGCGCATAGCAGGCTACAGCGGCATACTGGCGATACTGCTTATCACCTTTTTTACGTTCTTAGGCATGCGCGCCGACACTGAAACCTCCATTCTGCGTCAGCCGGGTACCATGTATCAAACTTTACCCGACAACCAGTACAGCAACATTTACGAACTTAAAGTCATCAATAAAACTTTTGAACCGATTACCTACGAGGTGCGCCTGCAAGCGCCCAACGGCGAATTGACACCGCTTGGGGATATCAGCAATGTTCCGCCCCAGGGTTCAACGGAGGGCCGAATCTTAGTTAAACTGCCAGCCGAATCCTTAACAGGATCACAAACAGAATTGACCTTTGAGGTGTACGCCAACGGAACACTCGTAGAAACCATCACCTCCGGCTTCATTGGCCCGGGCAATCAATCAGGTACGCAAAATGAATAAGGAGCAACAAAATACACAACCTTCGCGCTTCAACTGGGGCACAGGCCTTGCCGTGGCTATTACGCTTTTTGTATTCACTACTCTGGGCGTTGTAGGTTACATCATAAGCCTGGATTTTCATGTAGTAGCCGAAAACTACTACGAACAAGCTGAAAACTACCAGCAACATATCGACCGGGTGGAACAAAGCAGCGAACTTGAAGAGCCGGTTAAAATCGGGCTTTCAGCCGATAAGAAAACTGTGGCTATTACGTTTCCGGAATCAGAATATGTGAAAGGTATTACTGGCACTGTTGAGCTTTACCGGCCCAGCGACTCTTCGCTTGATAGAGTCTTAAAATTAGACCTCAATGAAAACCGGACGCAGCATATTGATGCAGCCAACCTGTTAAAAGGTAAGTGGATCGTTAAGCTAAACTGGTCGCTCGATAGCAAAGAATATTATACTCAGCAAAATGTTTTTTTATAGAACAAAAAGATGCCTGTTGAATTTACTTATTACTTCCTAAAGTAAAGCTTCGCAACCGGCTTGCAGGCAAGCGCCAAACACCCATTCATTTGTTGAGTTTTAACTGCACTGCATGCGAAAATACCGTCCATCTGTTGCACAAATGCAAAGAATACAAATATTAAGAGCTAAGTAAGCTATGTAAAAATATCCAGTACAGCACCTCCATATTGGCTTAAGGGCCGTTAAATCCTTCAAGCTTAGTTATCATAGCAATTTAGCCGTTGACGGTATAATAATTGCATATATCTAAGTAGAGGGCGCCCCAACCCTAAAAATATACCATATGGAGGTATCGTTATGGATTTTTTCAAATCTTCAAATCGCATGCATCTCCAAGACTATTACACCATTTTTATGGAAATAGGATTAATTGGAGCATTAGCAATTTTAATTTTTGCAACCAATATCAATTTACAACCAAGCAGTAGTGATACTACTCCACTTTTTAAGAATCAAGACGTTGTAAGCATGAAAGAAGTAGTACGCACCGATCAAATTAAAAAGCCGCCCCCTCCTCCGCGTCCCCAGGTGCCGGTTGCGGTTGCCAATGACAAAGTTATTGAAGACCAAGACCTCGATTTTAGCTCTGAGCTTGATGTAAGCGATCCGCTGCCTCTGCCTGCTCCTCCTGAAAAACCAGCAAGAGATAAGGTGGAAACGGAAGAACCAATATTTGTAACAGTAGAGCATTATCCGGTGCTTATGGGTGGACTCGCGAAGCTGCAAAGCATGGTTAAATATCCCCGAAAATGCATTCTGGCCCGTATTGAGGGGCGCGTATTCCTGGAATTTATTGTAAACAAAAAAGGAATCCCCGAAGAGATCACCATTTTGCGCGGAATTGGAGGCGGTTGTGATGAGGCCGCCGTAGAAGCTGTTCAGAACTACGCGCGCTTTGAACCCGGACGTCAACGAGGCAAGCCGGTGAATGTGAAGCACAGCTTATCTATTTTATTTAAACTGGAGCAACGATAGTTTCATCCTTCAACCTGAATCCTGAACAAATACATGGAAATTTGGACGGCTTTACTTATTGGTTTTTTTGGGAGTTTTCATTGTGTGGGTATGTGCGGACCTATTGCATTAGCCCTGCCCGGCCAAAATAACTCAGCTGTTTCCTTTATCACCGGACGTATTCTCTATAATACAGGACGCGTTATCACATACAGCCTGCTCGGTGCAGTTTTTGGCTTGATAGGTCAGTCTTTTGCCCTTATGGGTCTGCAACAAACAATATCTGTTGTGCTCGGTATCATAATCGTGCTTAGTGCAATTAGCCAGAGCAATTATTTGCCCGGCTGGAAAGACAAAGTGGGGCTCACTCCTTTTTTTGAAAGACTTAAAACATTGATATCGGCTCAATTTAAAAAAAGAGGCCACAGTACGCTGTTCTCAATCGGTATTTTAAACGGCTTACTACCCTGCGGATTTGTTTACATAGGGCTGGCTGGCTCGGTAACCACCGGATCTGTTGCGGAAGGAAGTCTATTTATGGCCCTGTTTGGATTGGGCACTGTTCCTGCCATGCTGGCTATGTCTTTGGCACCAGGTTTTATCAGTATTGATATGCGCAAAAAAATTAACCGCTTTATTCCGTTCCTGGCTGCAAGTTTGGGTTTTTACCTAATATATCGCGGTACCCTGATGGGATTAGGGCACTAAACTCTCTAAAAATTATGAGCTTAATTTCATAGTTTGCGCCCGGGCGCCTTACTAATTATATCAGATTATTCGATCGCTTTATGTACCTGTTATCTGTTTTTATTCATATTGTTGCAGCTACTTTCTGGATTGGCGGCATGCTTTTTACCGCCGGCGTGCTGGTTCCAGCCTCACGCCATAAATTACTTAAAGAAAAAAAAGGCGCATTTTTTAGTTTAGTGGGCAAAAAGTTCAGCCGTATTTCGTGGCTTCTTTTCATTGTGCTGATCATCACCGGCATCACCAATCTGCTATTTCGCGGGTACACTTTTTCCAGCTTATTTTCAGCTGCATTTTGGAACAGCCCGATGGGCAGCATGCTGTTGCCTAAGCTTCTCATTTTTGCTGGCGTGCTTATCATCAGTGGTCTGCACGATTTTTATGCCGGTCCCAAAGCAGCAAAACTTATGGACGAGAAACCCGGCAGCGACCAAATCCAAACGCATGCGAAAAATTTTTCGAGCTGGCCTGGGGGCGAA
>NNSL01000276.1 GCA_003123965.1 Balneolaceae bacterium SMO_bin1 | reverse complement strand
AGGGCGTTGGCTTTCAGCATCAGCTCCCACGATTGCATGTATGCATCCTTGAAATCATCAACAGTAGCCTCGTTAGGCAGGTTGATGGTCTTGGAAATTGCACCTGAGATAAACGGCTGTGCGGCGGCCATCATGCGAATGTGCCCGCCCGGCTTAATGTACCGCGTTCCGATACGCCCGCAGCGATTGGCGCAGTCAAATACCGGCAGGTGTTCATCTTTTAAGTGAGGAGCGCCCTCAACCGTCATCGTTCCGCAAACATAATCGTTGGCCTCCTGTATTTCTTCATTGCTGAATCCAAGATGGCGCAGCATATCAAACTGCGGATTGGCAAGCTGTTCTTCAGTAAGATCGAGCACTTCCTTGCAGAAATCTTCGCCCAGCGTCCACTGGTTAAAGGCAAACTTTACCTCAAAACTACTTGGCAGAGCTTCTTCAATAGCCTCAAGCTGCTTGTCTCCAAACCCGAGCTCGCGCAGGCTTTCTTCATTTATGTGCGGGCAACCCTCCAGCGTGCCATGTCCTTTGGCATATTTAATGATATCATCTTTTTCTTGCTCGCTGTAGCCGAGGTTGGTAAGGGCACGCGGCACGCACTGGTTGATGATTTTAAAATGTCCGCCGCCAGCCAATTTCTTGAACTTCACCAATGCAAAGTCGGGCTCAATACCGGTGGTATCGCAGTCCATCACCAGCCCAATAGTACCCGTTGGGGCAAGCACAGTAACTTGCGCATTGCGGAAACCGTGCTCCTCTCCCATTTGCAGCATGTTATCGGCATCTTCGCGCGCAGCCTGGACCAGGTAATCATCCACCATGCTGGCATCAATGCCCATCGGTTTTACGGTCAACCCTTCGTACTCGTCGGGGTCCACATTATAAGCGGCTCGGCGGTGATTACGTATCACCCGCTGCATGTGCTCTTTGTTTGCTTCGTATCGCTCAAATGTACCCAGCTCTGATGCCATTTCGGCACTTGTTGCATATGCTTTGCAGTGAATCATGGAAGTGAGTGATCCGGCAATGGCGCAGCCTTCCGGGCTGTCGTAAGGCACGCCTTTTACCATCAGTGCAGCACCAAGGTTGGCATATCCAAGTCCCAGCGTCCGGAAATCGTAGGAAAGGTCAGCAATTTCCTTAGAGGGAAATTGAGCCATCAGTACCGAAATTTCCAGCACAACAGTCCAAAGTCGAGACGCGTAACGAATAGCTTCAACGTCGAACTTCTGGCACTCCTCCGTTTCAAAGTATTTCATAAGGTTCAACGATGCGAGGTTACATGCTGTGTTGTCCAGGAACATGTATTCCGAGCACGGGTTACTGGCGTTGATCGGTCCGTCTTCGGGGCACGTATGCCACTCATTAATTGTATCGTGGTACTGCGCTCCCGGGTCGGCACATGACCAGGCTGCATAGGAAATTTCGTCCCAGAGTTCGCGGGCCGGCATCGTTTTGCACGGTTCCGGTTCACGACCTTCTTTTTCGGCATCTCGTTTTTCGGTGCGCCAGTATAGATTCCATTCGTCGTCGTTCTTGACCGCCTGCATAAACTTATTCGGAATACGAACAGAATTATTTGAATTTTGCCCGCTTACCGTATTATAAGCCTCCGAATTCCAGTCGGTATCGTAGGTTTCAAATTTTAGATCGGTATATCCCTGGGCAGCCAACTGCACCACGCGCTCTATATAATTGAGCGGCACCTGGTCTTTTTTAGCTTCCTTGATGGCTGATGCCAGTTCTTTGTTTTTGGTCGGATCGCGGCTCACCGCACCGTTGAAGGTCCGCCCGTCAATTTCGATAGGCTTATTGCACAATTTTATGATTTTCTTCAGGTGCTTCTCCAGCACTTTTGAACCGGCAACGATAGAGGCTACCTTTTGTTCTTCGCGCACCTTCCAGTTCACGTATTCTTCTATATCAGGATGATCCAGGTCCAGTGTTACCATTTTTGCCGCGCGCCGAGTAGTTCCACCCGACTTAATAGCACCGGCCGCCTTGTCACCAATTTTAAGAAAACTCATTAAACCGGACGATTTACCGCCTCCGCTGAGGGGCTCTCCTTCACCGCGCACTTTTGAGAAATTACTACCTGTTCCGGATCCATATTTGAACAGACGCGCTTCGCGCACCCACAGGTCCATAATTCCGCCTTCATTCACCAGGTTGTCGTCAATACTCTGTATAAAGCAGGCATGCGGCTGCGGGTGGGTGTAGGCGTCTTCTGATTTCTTCAACTCACCGCTCTTGCCGTCTACATAATAGTGGCCCTGCGCGGGTCCGTTAATTCCATATGCCCAATTCAGTCCGGTATTAAACCACTGTGGGCTGTTGGGGGCTGCCATTTGGTTGGCCAGCATATAACGGAGCTCGTCATAAAAATTTCTTGCCTCTTCTTCGGTATCAAAATAGTCGTGTTTCCATCCCCAGTATGTCCAGCATCCTGCCAGGCGATGGAATACCTGACGGCTGTCGTTTTCAGAACCATACCGCTCGTCTTCATCCATTTTGGCCAGTGCTTTTTCGTCGGGTTCAGAAGCCTGCAGCCACTTTGGCACTCCCTTTTCTTTGATCTTTTTTGTTTTAGCCGGCACCCCTGCTTTGCGGAAATATTTTTGTGCAATAATATCGGTTGACATCTGTGACCATGAGGTAGGCACAATCACTTTGTCCATCTGAAAAACCATGGACCCATCCGGATTTTTAATCTCGGACTTCCGTTCTGCAAACTTCATTTCTTGGTAGGGTGAATCCCACTCTGACTGGGTGTAAAAACGACTAAATTTCATAAAATATATCCTCTTAAATGTTGCTTTAAATTCTAACTATAATTGTATCCGAAAAGGAAGGCACGTATGCTTACTTGCGACTCGGTATTCGACAATATAAAAGTCTGAAATAGGCGTGCAAGAAAAAAATGAAATACTTTTCCACAAATCACCGAAGTTATCAACAATTGATTTTTGTGTGGCAAAAATATTTTCAAACAGACTTTAATTTTTCATCAATTCATATCAAAAAAATATCCCGGAATGCTATCGGAGAAATAAAATACCTGCTTTTAAATAGCATAGGCCGCTTATTTTAACCTATTCGCGAATTAAAGAGTTATCCACAGCAGAAATGTTTATATCCAGTTTCTACCATTTTTGTATAAATTCGTTTAATGAAGATGTGCGTTTTTTTATCTGCTTAAGCTTTTTTTGCAAACCAATTTTACGTTGGAAATCAACAACTTAAAAAACACGGAAAACGGGTAGATTACATTGAATCTTGAGGGGATTGGAATCCTTAAAAAAGGGATTTTTAAAGAGGGTCCGGCAGCGGTTTGGCTGGTGCCGGACCTTCCTGTAAATGTAAGCTTAAAATGAGAACGAACCTTTTAGAAAATACCCCCTGCCTTTGGTACGGTAGCCATTGATTTCGGTGTACTCTTCATCAAAGATATTTTCTACTCGGAAGTGCAGGCCCAGCCTTTCACTTAGCTGGTAGCGAACACCAAAATCGGTAATGGTATATGAGTCAACTTCGTTGAATTCAAGCGCTCCATACGGACCCAGAGCAGAGCTGTACGCAATGTCATCGCGCTTGCCAACAAACCGTGAATTGATTTCCAGCTTAAGCGAACTTGCAGGCCGGTAACCCAATCGCATATTGCCTGAAAAACTCGGCCGGCGCGTTAAACCGTCCAACTGTTCTCCGTTGGAAACAAAAGACCCGCTTTCATAAACCTGCACGTAATTTCCACCGGTCTGCTCCTGGCTAATATCATCCGGTGAAAATGAAACTTCAGAATTCGTAAGACTTATGTTACCGCTCAATGAAACCGCTTCACTCAACTGTGCATCAAGTCCTACTTCCAGCCCTTGAATATCCTGCCGAGAAGCATTGAGGTACGTATCCCCGAGATAATCACCAGAACCGAGCTGTTCAAGCGGTGAATTGCTGTTCCATAGGTAAACGTATTCAATCACATTACGCACTTCCGTTTTAAAAAGCGCAATGTTAAAACGAAGGCGGCTGCTTACCTCCTGTTTCCAACCCAGCTCGTATGAAACCGAGGTCTCAGGCTCCAGCTCCTCATTTCCGCGATCGGTGAATGCTCCAAAACCTTTTTCAGGTGAATTAAGCTGAAACAACGACGGAGCATTAAATCCGGTGGTAATTGCGCCATAAACCAATGCGTTTGGGGTGACCTGTAGCTTTGGGTTGATCTCATATGTCGCGTGCGTTCCAAATTTGTTATGATTGAGCACGCGGCTGCCTAACCCTAGCGAAAACGCATCCAGCTGCTCATCAATAAGTCCCCCGCCCAACTCGGTATGAATAAATCCGTAGCTGATATTCTCCTGTAGATCAAGGGAATCTAGATTACTGCGTGACTCGAAATTGAAGGCACGTACAAAGGTATACGTTTTAATGTTCATAGTCTGTCGGGAAGCCCCTACGCCCGCTGTTCCCGTAAAGTCACCTGTTTTATATTGAGCGGTGAGCTCATTTTCAAGCAGCGACGAAACCGCATTGGTCTCTGCAACGGTGCCGTCAAAATTACCAGCGGCATCCACTACGGACGAATCATTCACAAAATCACGGTCTACATCGGAATAGCCGCCCGAAAAGGTGAGTT
The DNA here is from genome assembly GCA_003123965.1 of Balneolaceae bacterium SMO_bin1. Next base: position 357 of record NNSL01000276.1, on the reverse strand, counting down.
CCAATTGGTCGGAAAATGTATACGCAGCTTGATAATTAAGCAGATCGCGTTCGAAATTACTGAATGCGTTATCGTCATCAGTAAAGGCCGACTGGTCGAGCTCCACGGATTGGTCGGCGCGCCTGTACGAAAGAAATGCATCCCATTTTTCATTTTTAAATCCAACCTTGCCCGTTAAATCAAGCTTATCAAAGCCGTCATCATCGGTGGTTCTGAAAATATTGGAATTGCTGAGCGTATCCAGGGTGGCGTCCATTCCACCCGTATCCTCCCAAAGCGCCGCAGCGTTGAGATAGAATCCATCAGTGCCCGTGTAACTTAGAAATCCGCTGTTGGTAGTGGAGTAGGTATCACTAC
>NNSL01000304.1 GCA_003123965.1 Balneolaceae bacterium SMO_bin1 | reverse complement strand
GGAACCGAAGACTGGACGCAAGAAGGTACCTGGGTTCGTTTTCAATAATCAATTTCTGTATAATATGCTTCTCACATAGACTCTATGTGAGGTGTGCTGATCACAAGGAGCACTCCGTTGATTCGGGGTGCTCTATTTTTTTATACACTATTTGGTGTAATTTTTTTTACCTTCCAAACGCTCTAGAAGGGAACCTTCCACCATACTGATACGTTATAAGCGTCCTATTAACAAATAACTATAGATATGGTATTAGTACGACGTAAAGCACATTTTAATGCAGCTCACCGGTTGCATAATCCCGAAAAGTCGGACCAGTGGAATAAGGATATGTACGGTAAGTGTAATCACGAACACTGGCACGGGCATAACTACAAAATAGAAGTCACCGTGGCCGGCACGCCTGATGAGGAGACCGGTTATGTGATTGATCTCTCGGTGCTAAAACAAATTATTGAAGAACACATTATTGAACCATGTGATCACAAAAATTTGAACCTGGACGTTGATTTCCTTGATGGCATAATACCATCAACCGAGAATCTGGTGAAAGTGTTTTTTGAACAGCTCGAAGAACCGATTGAAGAAGCCAGCTCTGGCTACTTGTATGCCGTAAAGCTGCGCGAAACGGAACGAAATTCGGCTGTTTATTGTCCCTATCTCTTTGACAACGAGCTCTAAAATTACTTTGAATAAATGATTTCTACAGAAGTGAAACGCCACTACGATCCTACATTTATAATTTCTGATGAGTACAAGGAAAGTTTGCCCGATATGCAAAATGGGCCGGCTTCCCTTATTGAGGGTGCCGATGTGCCCATTCAACAGGTGGGCATTTCCAACTTTAAGCTGCCCTTAAAATATCCGCGGCCGGATGGCGAGCTGCTCACGCTCGAGACATCGGTAGATGGCTACGTAGGATTGGAAGCAGGAAAGAAGGGCATCAACATGAGCCGCATCATCCGTCGCTTTTACGACTTCAAGGATGATGTTTTTCACCCGAATAAGCTGGAAGAAGTTCTTAAACTATACATCAAAGAACTTGAGGTAAAGTCAGCCTATATTCGGCTATCTTTCAACTATCCTATTATGCAGGAAAGCCTGCGCTCTGGTCTGGAAGGGTACCAGTATTATCGTGTTGCGTTGGAAGGGACACTTACCCCAAACGGCAAGTTCCGCACATTCATGCACATGGATTATGAGTATAGTAGTGCCTGCCCGTGCTCGTACGAACTTTCGGAACACGCTCGTGAGTCGCGCGGTATTGCAGCTATTCCACATAGCCAGCGCAGTGTAGCAACCATTAAAGTAGAGCTCAACGAAGAAATTTTCGTCGAAGATTTGGTGAATCATTGCCGCGAGGCCCTGATGACGGAAACGCAGGTAATGGTAAAGCGCGAAGATGAGCAGGCATTTGCTGAAATGAATGCGGCCTATCAAAAATTCGTGGAAGATGCGGCACGGTTGTTATACGAAGAATTTAATACCGATGATCGGATCAAAGATTTTGTGATTCGCTGTATTCACGAAGAAAGCCTGCACAGCCACGATGCGGTAAGCCGAATTTACAAGGGCGTACCAAACGGACTTCGGTAGTTTTCAATACATAGTTCAAATAAAAAAAAGGGAGTGCAATTAAATGCACTCCCTTTTTATTTTTAAGTTGTTGAGAATTATCCCATCGCTTCATTGATGAGCAGTTCCTGCTCCTTCTCATGAATTTTCTTCTGTCCGGCAGCCGGTGAAGCCGAAGCCTGTCGCCCGGCATAGCGCAGTTTTTGTCCTTCATTGAGCTGCTCATTAATACGGGGATTAACGAACGTCCAAGCACCCATATTTTGCGGTTCTTCCTGGCACCATACAATATCATTCACATGGCTGTATTCATCCAGGATGTTCGCAACATCTCGGTCAGGGAAGGGGTAGAACTTGTTCAAGCCGCACGATAGCAATATTGTCGATTTCCTGCTGTTCGCGATGCTGATATAAATCGTAGTAAACCTTACCGGAGCAGATCACCAGGCGATCAATTTTATCTTTGTTTTCAATTTCATGATCCTCAATGAACGGCTTGTAAGCGCCATTTGCCAAGTCATCTGTATTTGATGTTGCCAATTTATGACGTAGCAAACTCTTCGGCGACATGATGATTAATGGCTTCTTATTATCCTGCTTGGCTTGCTTGCGCAGCGCATGGAAATACTGAGCCGGGGTGGTGAGATTCACTACCTGCATGTTATCCTCTGCACAGAGCTGCAGGAAACGCTCAAGGCGCGCGGAGGAGTGCTCCGGACCCTGACCCTCATACCCATGGGGAAGTGTCATCACAAGGTTCGTTTTTTGGCCCCATTTTGCTTCAGAAGCCGAAATGTATTGATCGATGGGAATTTGAGCACCATTCACAAAGTCGCCAAACTGCGCTTCCCAAATCACCAGTGCTTCCGGTTTGGTAGCGCTGTATCCGAATTCAAAAGCGAGGCAAGCGAACTCACTCAGCAGGCTGTTGTATGGATAAAATGTAGCCTGATCGTCACTGAGGTTGTTCAGTGGTACAAACTCCTTGGTCGGTGTTGGTACCGTGCAGTTTTGCGTGACGGTGAGAAAAGGTGCCGCGCTCGGCATCCTGTCCCGTCAGGCGTACCGTCGTTTGATCTTTAAGCAGTGACCCAAAAGCCAGTGCTTCAGCAAAGCCCCAGTCAATTTTTCGCTCGTTGCTTTTTACCGTTTCAGCACGTTTGGCAAGCTGCTTAAGCAACTTGGGATTCGCATCAAAATCTTTAGGTACGGTATTTAGCTTCACCGCAATTTCTTTCAGATCCTCTTCAGAATAAGTGGTGTCGGGGAATTCAGCCCATTCATCCTGGGTTTTCTCGTGCCGGTTGATCATCTCATCGGTGACCTCCATCGGCGATGCATTTTTCGCATCTTCAAAAGCTTTCTGCAGCAGATCTTCAAATTCGTCAAAAATTTGTTGTGCTTCCTCTTCATCCAGCTCATCCTTGCGGACCAGCTCTTTTGTGTAGAGGTCGCGCACCGGGTCGTGATTGTCAATTTCCTGGTACATGCCGGGCTGGGTGAAGGCCGGTTCGTCGCCTTCGTTGTGCCCATGTTTACGGAAGCAGACCAGATCAATCACAACGTCTTTCCCAAATTTCTGGCGATACTCAAAGGCCATCTTCATTACATGAACGGCTTCTTCGGGATTATCGCCATTTACGTGGAAAATAGGCGCTAAGATCATCTTCGCCAGGTCTGAAGCGTACTGCGTTGAGCGACCATCTTCAGGCAGGGTAGTAAAACCAATTTGGTTGTTAATGATAACGTGCACCGTACCGCCCGTTTTATAGGCATCCAGCTGCGACATATTCAGCGTTTCAGCAACAACACCCTGACCGGAAAATGCGGCATCACCGTGAATTAGCAGCGGCATTACGCGTTTATTCTTGTTCTCTCCATCCATGTGATCTTCCGTCGCACGGGCCGCCCCTTCAACAACCGGATTTACCGATTCCAAGTGGCTGGGGTTAGGCATGAGTTCAATCTCCACCGATTTGCCGGATTTAGATTCATGCTTGCCCTTGGCTCCAAGGTGATATTTAACATCACCCGAACCTTGAATGCTGTCAGGATCGAGATTGCCTTCAAAATCAGCAAATACTTTTTGATACGGCTTGTTGAGCGTATTTACCAGAATGTTAAGCCGCCCGCGGTGGGCCATGCCCATAAATATTTTCTCAACTTCTTGCTCTCCGGCTTGATCGAGCAGGAAATGCATCATGGGAATAAGTGTGTCGGCACCTTCAAGCGAGAAGCGCTTATGGCCGATGTATTTTTTGCCCAAAAATTGCTCAAAAGCTTTTGCCTGATTTAACTTGTGCAGAATTTCTTTCTTTTCGTCCTTATTAAGGTCGGGGCTATTCGTAGTACTTTCCATGCGTTCGCGCAGCCACTGGCGCTCATCCAGATCCAGGATGTGCATAAACTCAGCCCCGATTTTACCGCAGTAAGTATCACGCAGAAGCTGCAATATTGTTCGAAGAGGCGCTTTTTCGTGGCCGCCCAGACCGGCACAATAGAATTCGCGATCCATATCCCAAAGCGAAAGCCCGTAGTATTCGAGATCAAGTTCCGGGCTTTGGCCTGTTTCATCACTTAGCGGATCGAGATCAGCCAGTACGTGTCCTCGGGTGCGGTACATATTAATGAGGCGCATAACCGCAATAGCGCGCTTGTTTTCTTCCAGGCTGGTTTCTTTACCTGATAATTGACCGGTGTAAGTGTCTTCACCATAAGGAACCGGCTCATAGGAAATGTCGAGATCAGAAAAAATGCTGTCGTAAAAATCTTCTTGGCCATTCAGCAGGCTGCTGATGTACTTCAGGAATGAACCCGACTCGGCCCCTTGAATCACGCGGTGATCGTAGGTCGAGGTCATGGTCATCACCTTGCTGATAGCCAGGCTGTTTAGTACTTCCTGCGACATTGAACTGTATTCGGCCGGAAAATCGATAGCACCGGTCGCGATGATGGCGCCTTGGCCTTTCATCAACCGGGGGACCGATGAAATGGTGCCCAGCATACCGGGATTTGTAAGCGTGATGGTGGTATTCTGGAAATCCTGAATGCCCAGATTGCCCGTGCGTGCTTTTTCAACGAGGTCTGCATAGGCATGCAGAAACTCTTTAAAATTCATATTGTTGACGCCTTTAATGTTGGGCACCAACAGGTTGCGGGAACCGTCATCGTTCTGTACATCAATAGCCAGCCCAAGATTTACCTGCTCGGGAACAGCCTTGTACGGTGTGCCATCTTTTTTGACAAAGGCGCTGTTCATATTGGGGAACTTCTCAAGCGCGCGTACAATAGCCCAGGCAATAATGTGCGTAAAAGAAGCCTTCGGTTCGCCTTTCTGCTTCAGATGGCGATTAATGATATCGCGGTCTTCAACGAGCATTTTAACCGGCATTTCGCGCACCGAGGTTGCCGTAGGTACTTCCAGGCTGGCTTCCAT
>NNSL01000173.1 GCA_003123965.1 Balneolaceae bacterium SMO_bin1 | reverse complement strand
GTGAAATTACGCTTACCGATGTCGTGCTGACCGAAAATACCACGGTGGCCTCGGTTGATACCATCCATGTTGATTACAATGTGCTCAGCTATTTGGCGATGCTTTTCAAATCAACCAACTGCGGGTGGTGAACCCATTTCTGAAACTTGAGCAGCGGGACAGCACCTACAATGTGCAGCAGTGGCTGAAGCCCGCACCGCAAGACACTACCACGGGCCAGCCCTTTGCATTTTCTATCAACGATATGAGTATTTCTGGTGGACGGGTTGATGCATCCCTGCCTCAAATCCCGCAAGATTCAAGCATACTTATTGCGAACATGAATTTGGCTGCGAACGCGGGATATTTTGGTGATGAATACCAGGCAGACATCTCAAATTTTAGCTTTGATGTTAGCAATACCCAATTAGATGATCCAGTTACTTTTAATGCGGCTGCGCAAGCAAATCAATCCTCTTTCTCACTGGAAACTCTGGCCATAGCCACGGCTCACAGCATGCTGCAAGCTTCAGGGCGCGCGGATCTGGCCGATTCTACAGCAAATTTTGAAGCCCGTGCCAACCCCATTGGCTGGAGAGATTTATCGGCCTACGCCGATTCCTTGCCTTTCCAAAAAGATCTGAATATACAGCTGGGTTTGAAGGGGAGAATGAATAATTTTGAAGTCAGTTTAAAAGCCTACGCCGAGGGAATCGAAAATCTTTCATTAACCAGTAGTTTTCAGGGTGATTCCGTGCTGTCTCTCAGCTCCCTGCGTGCTTCAGCCGACCGCCTTAATATGGAGACCTTTATGGGTGATACCAGCATGCCGCAGCTGCAAAACTTTAGCATACAGCTCAACGGCCGGGTACCGCTTTCAACTATCAGCAGGGGCGGCTTGACGGCACCATTTCGGCCGAAAATCTGCGGCAGAGCGGATACCAGCTGGATGCGCTGCAGGGTACGCTTGCACTGAATCAGGGTAACGCTAAAATACGACTCGAGCCTGCTAATGACGGCCAGCGAATGGTAATAAACGCAAATCTGTCGCGCATCTGGAGCGAGCGGCCGTCGGTTTCTGTGGCCTTCAGCGGTGATGGAATCAATCCGGAAAATTGGCTCCCGGACCAATCTTTGTCCGGTTCGCTTACATTCAATGGAAAGGTGTCGGGTTTGGGTTGGTTCCCCGAGCAAAATGCATGGAATTATGAGGTGAATGTGAGTGAAAGCCAGCTGATGAATCAACGACTGGATGAAGCTGCGTTCAGTGGGAAGTTTAACACGCAGATGTTCACCAATAAATCACGCTTATTGATTGCCGATAGCCGAATGGAGCTTCAGGCGGAAGTGCAACAGCTGCGATCAAGTCCGGAATTTTCGTACAGCTTAGATGCTCAAAATTTAAATATTGCTGATATCAGTGGTTTTGAAGAATATCCTTCGGATATAACAGCAACGGCATCCGGAGAGGGGCAGGGTACATCGCTGGAAAACTTGCAGTTGCAGGCTACCGTGCAGGCTGATTCTTCTACCTTTAAAGGGGAGCGTATTGAACAGCTGGCATTGAACGTTCGCTTGAACGATTCGCTGATATTTATTCAGCAGGGGGATTTGCACAGTACCATCGCCGACGCCGGTTTTACGGGTCAGTTTGATCTGGGCAACTACTACAGCACAGAAAATAACCTGGATATGGATATTCAGGTGAAAGATGTTTCCTCGTTTGCTTCGCTTGCAGGCACCGAGACTTTGCAAGCCAAAGGGCAAATCAACGGGCGGTTGCGACCGACGGGACGGGACTCGCTGGTTTTTGAAGGCACGATAGATATGCAGGGCATTAACTACGATAGCCTGTTTATTGCCGATCGCATTTCCGGCGACGTAAATGCCAGCCTAGCCGAACAACCCTGGTACAGTGTTGATTTGAGTATCAATGAGCCGGTTATTTCATCGCTAAATTTGCAAAATATAAGTCTGAAAACACAGGGCCAGCTTGCTGATGAAGTGCCAGAAGGGTCGTTTGAAATCGCACTGGAAAAAACGGGGGAAGGCCGCATTTTCAGTGCGGGCCGCTACCGTGTTTCTGGTGATACATCATCGGTCACCCTAAATGAGTTTGATCTGACCAGCGCCGTGCGAACGCTCTCGCTGCAGCATCCTTTCCATGCCCAATACAGCAATGGGGCCTTCCAGACGGATACCCTTCGTATTCAATCAAATGATGAGTCAGCGTTTATGGAATTGGCGGTGCCGTACGCCGACAGCCTGCAGCAGCGCGCCTACTTTAAGGCTGATAACTTGAACCTGGCGGTCATTCAGGATGCTATTTTTGATGACGCCTATTTTGAAGGCACAGCATTTGGTGAGGTGCAGCTGAATCGCACCGATTCCACCTTGCAAACGACATCCGACGTGGTGATGTCGAATTTAGTATACAAGCAAACAGAGCTTGATACACTTCGGTTACAGGCGAATATCCAGAATGAGCGGCTGGAGGGAATGCTGGAGCTCTATCAAAACGGCGATTTAATCGTTGAAGGGGCGGCCGATATACCATTTGCCACAACGGATCCGAGTGCGCTGCCCGACAGCTTTTTTCAATCCCCGGTGAGCGGCAACCTGCAATTGCATGCGATAGAGCTGAACCGATTTAATACGCTCTTGGAAGAATTTGGATATGAAAATATAAAGGGTACGCTGCAGTTTGATGGCACGCTGGATGGACAGGCAGGGGAACCGCGACTCAACGCAACGCTCAGTCTCGTTGATGCCCAACTTTCGGGCGTGCCCATCGACTCAATGATCACCTCGCTGGATTACAGCCACGAAAATTCAAGCCTCGATTTAAATGCCAAAATTACTTCGTTGAAACAGGAAGCACTGCGAGCGGATGCCCAAATGCCGCTTAATATTGATATGCGCACTCTTGAAGTATCGCTTCCCGGACCGCAGGACAGCGTGCTGGTTGATGTTGTAGCCGATGATTTTAACCTGAGAGCGCTAAATGAGTTTTTGAATCCGCAGATGGCCCGAAACCTTCAGGGCCGACTCAACGGCAATGTGCAAGTTTCGGGGCCGCGCGATAACCTCCAAACTGATGGTCAGCTCAACCTGCAAAACGGCGCGGTTCGCGTGGTTCGGGCGGGCATCCGGCTTGATGATATCCGATCAACCCTGCTTTTTGAGCCCGGCCGCATTGTGCTTGATAATCTGCGCATGAATAGCGGTAACGGGCGCCTAACTGCCCAGGGGTATTTGGAGATGGAGCAATTAGTACCGGGCAATTTAAATGTTACCGTTAATGCGGAAAATTTCCGGGCGGCTAATACCGATCAGTATAATGCGCTCATCAACCTGGGATTAAAAGTAACCGATAGTGTAACCAGCCCGGACATCACCGGAAATCTTGAAATGATTAGCGGCTTTGTTGAGCTCGATAACTTCGGGGAAAAATCGGTGGAAGAGGTTCAGCTGGATACCACGCTGGCTCTGGAAACACAAACCAGTTTGTACGATTCATTGAGCCTGAATATGGATATCGAGTTTGACCGCCGGTTTTTTGTGCGCAATCAGCGGTATTTGGAAATGGAAATTGAACTGGAAGGCCAGCTTGATATCCTGAAAGATCCGGCGCAGGATTTACAACTATTTGGCACGCTTAATACTGTGCAGGGCTATGCGCGTCCGCTGGGCAAGCGGTTTGAACTGGAAGAAGGTGCGCTCGCATTTTCGGGCCCGCCGGATAATCCGCAAATAAATATTCGCACGCTGTATGAACCCCCGCAGGCCGACCAGGAAGTGCAGATATGGTATGTTATTGAAGGGACGGTAGAAGACCCGCAGTTTAAGTATGAAAGTAAGCCGCCCATGGACTTAGCCGGTATCATCAGCTACACGCTTTTTGGACAGCCGTTCTACAAGCTGAATCCGGCCGAGCAGAGCGTAGCCAGTTCCAGCAGTAATAATGCCGCCGCTGACTTTGCCATGGAAGTACTGCTCGATCGGCTGGAATCTATTGCCACAAGGCGTCTGGGCATTGATGTGGTGCGCATTGAGCAAACACGGATCGGCGGCGAAAGCGGCACGTCAATCACCACCGGATGGTACGTGAACCCAAAAGTGTTTTTTGCGATTCAGAATGTGATTACCGGATCAACCCCAACAACCGGATTTTACCTGGAGTACTACCTGCGCGAAAACCTGAAGTTAATTTTGAGTCAGGGTAATGAAAATCGCCAAGGTGTTGACTTGCAATGGGAGTATGATTATTAATCTTGAATTGAGAAATTAATAGATATTTGATTCTGAATATATTATCAGGATCCAAAACTAAAACAAGGAAAGTATGTACAATCAACAAGACAAGAAGTTAGCAAAGAAGATTCTCGAATTTAGCTGCGAGCTGCAGGAAGGCCAAAATGTAATGCTGCAGCTATCGGGCTTGAACGGTATCGGGCTGCTGCGGGCGCTGGTGGAACGGGCCCGGGCCATGAACGCGCATCCATTTGTGCAAATCAACGACACGGAAATTCAGCGCATACTGGTAGAATCCGGCGACAGCAATTTCTGGGCTAATCAAGCTGAGGTGGAAGGGTTGCCGCTGATAAAAGAGATGGATGCTTTTGTGGGCATCCGTGCATCGCTTAATATTTACGAACAGGCCGAGGCCAGCAAGGAAGCCAATAAAGCCTATTCCGATGAATTTCTGACGCCAGTCCATTTCGAGGAGCGCGTGAATAACACGAACTGGGTGGTGCTGCGCTACCCCAGTGAAGCATTTGCCATGAATGCCAAAATGCCGACCCAGCGATTCCGAGAGTTTTACTATAAAGCCTGTCTGCTGGATTACAGCGAGCTGGCCGAAGCGATGAAACCGCTGCACGAACGCCTCGACCAGACGGATATAATTCAGTTGAAAGGAGAGGGGACCGACATTGAATTTTCGGTGAAAGGGCAAAACTGGATTCCCTGCTTTGGTAAGCGTAATATCCCCGACGGGGAGCTGTTCACATCGCCCGTTTTAGATTCGGTAAAC
>NNSL01000392.1 GCA_003123965.1 Balneolaceae bacterium SMO_bin1 | reverse complement strand
CTTCCCATTGCAATTAGCTTCAATAAATGGGGTGACCTCTATGTGCTCGAAAATAATCTCGTGGCTCCTACTGTGCGCAGGGTTGACTTGCCATAAAGGCATCACTTTAGCTTGGAGGTAAAATATAATCTAATGTAACGAACCCTTTCGGGGCTGAGACCCTGAAAGGGTTTTTGTATATTTTGCCTCTATGGAAAACGAGCAGCAAATCACACAGAAAGAACCTATAGCAGCTATTGCAACGCCCGTGGGCGAAGGCGGCATTGCCGTCATTCGTGTATCGGGAAAGAATGCGATACAGAGGGTGAATAAGGCGTTTCAAGGAACTGATCTCACTGAAAAAGAAAGCCACACCGTACACTTCGGCAAAATTAAGAACCAACAGGGCGAAGTGGTTGATGAAGTGCTCGCCACGGTTTTTCATTCGCCAAAATCCTACACCGGTGAAGATACCGTAGAAATTTCTTGCCACGGCGGCGTACTGGTGACCCAAGCTGTGTTAGAAGCCATGCTCGACCTAGGTATTCGATCCGCCGAGCCTGGAGAATTTACGCAGCGGGCATTTTTAAATGGTAAAATGGAGCTGAGCCAAGCCGAAGCCGTTGCCGACCTTATTCATGCTAAAAGTGCCAAAGCTTTGGATGCCGCCCATCAACAGCTCGAAGGGCGCCTCGGTGAACACATCAAACAGTTTCGCCAGCAGATTATTGACGCTACGGCCATGGTAGAGCTGGAACTCGACTTCGTGGAAGAAGATGTGGAGTTTGCCAACAAAGAGCAGCTTAGAGAATTGCTGGTTGAGCTGGATGAAGAAATTGACGAGCTGCTGGCCACCTACGAAACCGGGCGGCTGGTAAAGCACGGCATTCGCACGGTATTTATCGGGATGCCCAATGCGGGTAAATCAACGCTGCTTAATACACTGGTGGGTAAAGATCGCGCGATCGTCACTGAAATTGCCGGCACTACCCGTGACACCATCGACGTGGACTGGAGTTATGACGGGCTGCTGTTTCGGCTTACCGACACCGCTGGCCTGCGCGAAACGGCCGATGTGGTGGAAGCCGAAGGCGTAAAGCGCTCACAAAAAGCGTTTGAGGAAGCCGACCTGGCCGTATACCTCAAGGATTTGTCGCAAAAACTGAGCGCCGAGGAACGCGAAGACATCCGCACGCTGCAGCGTCAGGCCGGCGATACTCCATTTATCTTAATCGGCACAAAAAATGATATTGCCTTAGATGTTGATGACGAACGCCTTAATTACGACTTAAAAATTTCGGCGCTGGAGGGCGAACAAATTAATGCCCTCAAGAAGCTAATGAAACAGCGCGCACTCGAAAATGCCAATTACAGTTCTTCGAGCTTATTAGTTACATCATCACGCCACCGCGATGCGCTGCAAAAAGCCCAAGAAGATGTGCAAAGTGCCATCCAGGCGCTGGACCAAGGCATGACGGGCGACTTCCTGTCGATTGACCTGCGCGCCGCACTTAAAGAGCTGGGAACCATTACCGGAGAAATCACCAACGAAGACGTGCTCGACTCTATTTTTTCGCGTTTTTGTATCGGAAAGTGAAGTTATCTATTCACCCAAATTTCATCCCCACCGGAAGGGAGAAAGACGTTGCCAAAAAGCGGATAGTTCTTATCAGCCTAGGGTCTAATATTTAAACAGTTAAAATGATGTTGATTAGTTAAAATAAATTTGCAACTTACCCTAAACAGATGTGATTCAACATTATTCGGAATCCTTATATGGATGCCAAGTTCCAAATATCATCGGATGAGCAGATAATTGGACCGGTCTGTGATTTCACCTACAGCTGGAGCCTTAACTGCGGTGCCTCTCCGGAAGAAGCCAAACGATTTACTATAGCCGTAAGCGAGCTTATTACGGATATTATTTTATTCGCCTATCCCCAGGGAGGGAAAGCAACGGTGGATCTATCTTACCGAAATTCGCTATCCAATATCGAACTTGTTGTAACCGAAACGGGCGAACCGTTTGATCCCGACCGCCACCGGTATGATGCCAATAAAGCCCTGAGTGAGGGAGATTTTGAAGGCGCAGGCCTTCGATTAATTCGCCGCTTTTGTGATGAATTTCTATTTATCAACAAGGGAAAAGAGGGCAAGGAATTCAGGCTCTCAAACAAGATTCCCGTACGCGAAATTGATGAACGCCTGGAGCAGTCCCGATCGGAAAAACCCTATGAGCCGGATGCTGACAAAACGGTGAAACCACAGCTTACGGGCTCAAGTTTTACTTACAACCAAATTTCACCTTCTGATGCTGAAGATATTGCCAAACTCATCTACCGAACCTATGGCTATACGTATACCAAAGAGGATTTATACTATCCCAAGAAAATAGAGAAGACCCTTCTGGGCAAAGAAAAGCTGGGGGTTATAACAAGAGATGATGAAGGGCTGGCAGTGGGCTATTTTGCCGTTTTAAAAAAGGAAGATTCCAACCTTGGCGAAGTAGGCGAAGCTGTTGTTTCCCCGGCTTACCGCAAACGGGGAATAATGAGCCACATGATGAAGCACCTTATCGATATTTCGCGAAAAAATGAGTTGTCAGGCGTTTTTGGTAAAGCTGTAACGCTGCATCCGGTCAGCCAAAAAGTAAATCACAAGTTTGACTTCCAAACTACCGCCCTAATGCTGGCCGAAACATCGAACGTAAAATTTAAGGGGTTTGATGAAGATTATCCCCAGCCCGTTTCAATTACTATCGATTTTCTACCTCTTATTTCACCCGCCAGCAAAAACGTGTACCTGCCCGAGAAATATCTGGATATCATACTGGAAACCTATCAAAAGCTTGGCCTGCCGGTCACCCCAAAGCAGCCTTCATCGTATAAAATGGCCGAACGGTCAGACATTCAGCTCGAAATTAGTTATTCCAACGCCACGGCATTGTTGGTTGTAAAAAAATACGGTCCCGATTTTCGATCGGTGCTCAAAGATATGCTGGACAGTATGAAAAAGCAGGAACAGCTTAATGCCATTTACCTTGATCTGCCCGTGGAAAACAGCGCCACCCCGAATCAATTTAAACAGATTGAAGACCTCGGGTTTTTTATTGCGGGCTGGTGCCCCTGTTTCACGCAGAGCGCGATTTTTTACGACTCCAGCAGGTTCCCATATCAATGGATATGAATTTAATTGACGTCTATTCCGATTTTGGAAACAAGATAAAAGATTTGATTACAGATGAATACCATCGATCTACATAAGCAGGGAGCGAAACTGAACGTAACCGTTCACGGCACCTTCAATTTGCACACCCGGCAGATGATTGAAAGCCGCACTACGCCAGAAATCGATATCTTGAACGTGAACCTGGCTGACTGCACATTGATTGACAGCGAAGGGATCATTTTCTTACACCAATGGATGGCTGCCGGAAAAACGCTGCGATTGGTGAAACCACCGGAAATAATGTTTGAAATCTTAGACATTTTAGAGATTAAAGACGCCTGGAATCTTAAACAAATTATTACCAACTAAATGTAAATTATGGCTGATTTAAAGGAATCACCAATGGTAGAAATCACCGATGATCCCCAAATGTGGGAGCGTTGCTACACCGTTAACTCTCTGATAGTAGTGGGAAGCACCGAAAAAGACGGTAACTATAATTTTGCCCCAAAACACATGGCCATGCCCCTGGGTTTTGGCCCCTATTTTGGTTTTATGGGCACGCCGCGAAAAATGACGTACAGAAATATAGAACGGGAAGAAGTGTTTACCGTTAGCTACCCGCGGCCCGATCAGCTTATTATCTCAAGCCTCACGGCATCACAACGTGAGCAAGATAACACCTTGCCTGTTATCAAGAAGGTACCCACTACGGATGCCCGCCAAATTGAGGGCAAGTTTTTAAAAGACTCCTACTTTCAGCTTGAATGCAAGCTATCGCAAACACTTGGCAAGTTTGGCGAATGGGAAATTATTGTCGGGGAAGTGGTGGCCGCCTATGCCCACCAGGATGCGCTCCGCGAGCAGGGTGATGACGCCGACGAAGCCAAACACATTCAGCAGCATCCGCTGCTGGCGTACCTGCACCCAAATCGATTTAGTATCATCAAAGAAAGTAATGCCTTTCCTTTTCCTAAACAGTTTAAACGATAACCCTGTCCATTGATGACCGACCGTGGCCAAAAACTGCTTTCTTTCTTTAAAGAAGAAGCAAAACAAGATTTTCTAGCCCTATTAAAACAGCTTGTTGAAGAAGAAACACCCTCTGATGCCCCTGAAAGCTTTGAAAAAATATGGGCTGTACTGACGGAAGAATTTGAATCGCTGGGCTATTCTGCCCAATACCTTGAGGGACAGGAAACGGCCGGCCAGCTCGTGTGCAAACCTGCAGATTTTGACCCTGAAAAACCCCAGCAACTTATTGTTGGACACTGCGATACGGTATGGCCGCTAACCACCCTCAGCGATATGCCGTTTAAACACGCGGGTAATAACGTGTCAGGACCCGGTGTGTACGATATGAAAGCAGGAATTTGCATGATGATTTTTGCACTGCGAGCCATGCAGCATCTGGGAGAAGAACCAGCGGTTCAACCTGTATTTGTTATTAATTCTGACGAAGAAATAGGCAGCGAAGAGTCTGAGAAAGTAATTATTAAGCAGGCAAAAAAATCAGAGCGGACTTTTGTATTGGAGCCTGCTCTCGGCACAGAGGGAAAAATAAAAACAGAGCGAAAAGGAATAGGCGAATTTGAAATAGCCATCAAAGGAAATCCCTCGCATGCCGGGCTTGCCCCCGAAGAAGGCGTAAGTGCCATCCTTGGGCTCTCCCATATAGTGCAGCAACTTTTTGAACTGAATGAACCGTCTAAAGGAATATCGGTAAATGTGGGTACCATTGAAGGCGGCGAACGCGCCAATGTAATAGCAGCCCAGAGCAAAGCAGTAGTTGACGTACGCGTGCCCACCGAGGAGGATGGGAAACGAATTGAGAACGTAATCTATAACCTTGAACCCCGTATTGAAGGAATTAAGATTGACGTATCGGGCGG
>NNSL01000321.1 GCA_003123965.1 Balneolaceae bacterium SMO_bin1 | reverse complement strand
CGCAGGGTTTGGTCGAATTTGTCCAGCTCAGCTTCCATTTGGCCAAGTTGCTGTTCACGCTGTTGAATTTGCTGGGTGGTCATGTCAGCGCGGTTTTCCTGGTAGGCCGCTACCTCATCCTGAAACGCGGTTGCACGTTCGGAGAGCTCTTCCTGCTTTTGGTCAATAAAAGCCTGAAGCTCTTTCTCAACGCGTTCGCGTTCCGGTAACTGTTCCAGAACCTGCTGCGTATTCATATACCCGATATTAACTTCCTGTGCAACGGTGGTACCCATCATCACAAAAAGTAGGAGTGCGGTTATAGGTAGTAACTTTTTTATCATAGTTTGTTGTTTTGCTTTTCGGAATTAAAGAAGGCGCGTGAAAATAAAGACTATTCGATACAAATGCCTTTGTTTAATTATCTAACGTAATGCCAAGCTCCTGTAGTACATCTTGATTTAAATTCCACTGGGTTTGTCCAAACAAGAGGGATGTATTTTGGGCCCGATCAAACACAAAATCGAAGCCCTGTCGCCGTGCAACGGTTGTTATGGCCTCATAGACGCGCCGCTGAACAGGTTCAAGCAGTTCTTGCTGGCGCTGGTAATAGGCGCCGTCGGGGCCAAATTTGTCGTTCAAATATTGCTCCCGCTCATTGATGCGCGTCTGCAGTTCCTGTTTTTTCTGTGCACGGAGCTCATCGGTATAAAGTATTTCTTTTGATTCAAACTCCTGCCGCAGCGAATCGATTTGCTGCTGCATTGTTTCCAGTTGCTGCCGCCAGCCATCACTGATAATGGTAAGCTGCTGCTGAATATTGCTGTACTCCGGGATTTCCGCCAAGATAGTATCAGTATTGACGTACCCCAATTTTTTGCTGAGCTTGTGCAGCAGCACTACCCGCAAGGATAAGCAGAAGCGTTAGAACCGTATAGTACCATCGGCATTGCATTAGAACGGTGCACCAAGATTAAACAGAAACTCCCATTCACCCGGGTTAACGGTCGGCACTCCTTCAATACCGTCAAGGCGG
Organism: Balneolaceae bacterium SMO_bin1; assembly: GCA_003123965.1. Next base: position 4,035 of record NNSL01000321.1, on the reverse strand, counting down.
TACCCGTAACTCAGGTCAACAAGACCAAGAATCGGCAGATAAATGCGCATGCCCAGCCCGGTAGAGCGTTTTACGTCGAACGGTGCAAAGTCTCCGAAATCGCGATAGGCGTTACCCGCATCAAAGAAGGTGTAGGGAATAACCTGAATCTGCTGTTCTTGTACGGCGGCAATGCGCAGTTCCATGGAGTACTTGCTAAACAGGCGCCCGCCAATTTCACGCCCTTGCGCCGTTCTTGGTGAAATGGACTGCCCTCGTCCGCCGGGGAATCCACGCATATCAATATTATCAGTAACAAAACTCTGGCGCTGCTGCAGCTGCGTACCCCCCAGTACAAAGCGTTTAAAGTTGCTGCGCTGCCCCTGCCCCAAGTAGCCGAGATATCCATACTCAACGCTGTTTGTAAGAATCAGATTACCGACTACGCGGGTGTGATTTTCGTACAAACCCTTAAATTTATAATACTGGGAAAAACCAGAGAGCGGTGGCGCAATTTCACCTGAAAGACGGATTTTTGATCCTCGTGTTGGCGAAATGGGGCTCGGGCCTACAGAGTTACGCTCAATTACTTGCTGCAAGCTTACTATGCTCGAAGTTCCTTCTGCCAGGAACGAACGGCCGCCGGTTATATCATACAGCTGATAAGACAGCACCGTTTGCTGCGAGAAATAGTCATCGGGCCATTTGAGGCGACGCCCCAATGAAACGCTGCTCGAAAAGAGCTGATTCTTTTCATCGAGCCCACGCTGATTGAAGTTAATCAAATCATAACTGAGGTTTACGCCCAGTGAATTGGGCTTTCCGCCTAACCACGGCTCCTGGAAGCTCATGTTGTAGCTTTGATATCCGCGACCTGAAACCTGCGCGCCCAGCGAGAGTTTCTGCCCGTCGCCCGAAGGCACCGGGTTCCAGCCTTCACCGCGTACAGCTCGCTGCAGTGAAAAGTTATTGAAGTTAACGCGGGCCGAAAGGATTACGCCAATATTACCGCCGCCGTATCCCCCCGAAAACTCAAAGTTGTCGGTGCTCTGTGATTCGTCAAGATCGTAATTTATATCAACCGTTTTGTCTTCGGTATTTGGATCAAGTTGGGGATTTATCGTTTCCGGGCGGAAGTATCCAAGTGTACCGAGTTCACGGATGGTTCGGATAATTTGAGACTGATCGTAGGTGTTGCCCGGCACGGTACGCAGCGTTCGTCGGATGACATCATCGTGCGTTTTGGTATTGCCCGTAAACGACACTTCCTGGATGGTGGCAACTTCGTCTTCAATGATATTAATATTCAGATCAACCGAATCTTGCGCTACAATCTCAACCTGCGGTTCAATGCTTGCAAACAAGTATCCGGAATTGCGATACAGGCTGTTGATATCGTTGCCACTCTGGGTACCTCTCAGCTTGTCAGTAAATTTCGACTGATTAAATACATCGCCCTGCTCAAAATTCAGGATTTCTTTCAGCTGTTCATCTGTATAAACGGCATTTCCATCAAAAGAGACATTGCGCACTTTATATTGCGGTCCTTCCTCAACGCGCATATTCACTTTAATACCTGTTGCCGGTGTATCAAAAACGTACAGGCGATCCTGCGTGTACGGGAAGGTATAAACGGTATCTTCTACAATCCGGAAATCGATGAAACCGTTGGAGGCATAAAAGGTCTGCAGGTTTTCTTTGGCGGTTTCATATTCGGAGGCTTTGTAGAGTTTTTTGGAGAAAAACTTCCACCATTTGTCCTCTTTGATTGTACTAAGCTGTTTTGTGAGCTTATCGTCGCTGAACTCCTCGTTGCCTTCAAATGTAATTTCCTTGATTTCGAGGCGCGCGCCGGGCTCAACATCAAAACGCAGCGGCACGCGATTGCGAACGGTATCACGTTCACCGGTTGATACCTCAACCTCGGTATTCCAAAATCCCTTTTCTTTATAATATCGCTTGATGGTATTGGTGGCCTGCACCTTCATAGAGGTAGTCACGGCAAAGCCGGGAATCAGCGACAAGCGGTCGCGCAGATCATTGCGGTCCGAACGGCTCACCCCATCAATGGAATAGCTTTGCAGCCGCGGCTGTTCCTGCACGTGCACTTCCAGGGAAATACCCTCGGCCGTAGAACCGGTTTGCAGAATCTGTATATCCGAAAACAAGCCCGTTTGGTAAAGCCGTTCAATGGCTGATGATATTTGCGTGCCGGGCACAGTGATGGTAGACCCTTCCTGAAAGCCCAGCTGACTGATCACAAAATCGCGCCGGGTGGTGGTCAATCCTGTAACCTCAATGTTAAGCACCTCATAGGTTTGTGGAGTGGCCTGCAGTGGATTCCCAATTTCAAAAGCTGTCGTATCCTGCTGTGTGTCTTGTGAAATGGCGGGTTGAGCGAATAAGCAGAAGCCGGCAAGTAGGAATAGAAATGATTTCTTTAAATGAATGACGTTCTGAACCACAATTGCGCTTAGATATTTAATATGAAAATGTTTAGGTGATTAGCTCTTTAACGAATGATACGGCCGAATTCGTATGAGACGATCCGGTTTCAACCGATCCGTATCGGCGATCTCGTTTTTGATAAGAAGAAATGGCTTTATACAGCTCCTGGCGGCGGAAATCGGGCCAGTACGTTTCGGTAATGAAAAGCTCGGAGTAGGCTAGCTGCCACAGCAAAAAGTTACTGATTCGATACTCACCGCTGGTGCGGATAATCAAATCAGGGTCGGGAATATTGGCCGTCGACAAATGTTGACTAATCAACTCATCGTCGATGTCATCCGGCGACAATTCGCCATCCTGCACTTTTTGGGTCAGCTTTTTAACCGCTTCGGTGATATCCCACCGACCTGAATAACTCAACGCGAGACAGAGGTGCAGCCCATCGTTATCTTTGGTCAACTCCATGACCTCACGCAGCTTTTCCCGACATTTTTTCGGAAATCTATCGGTCTGCCCAATGGTACCAAGCCTGATGTTATTTTTGTTGAGGTTATCCGCTTCTTTGCGAAGGGTGTTCACCAGAAGGTGCATCAGAGCATTCACTTCGGTTTTGGGGCGATTCCAGTTTTCCGTGGAGAAGGTGTAAAGCGTTAGATGCTCAACCCCAAGTTGCCCGCAAGATTCAGTAATATCACGAACGGAATCAACACCCGCTTTGTGCCCATGCGTACGCAAATTGCCTTTACGCTTGGCCCAGCGGCCGTTTCCATCCATAATAATAGCCACATGCTCTGGAATTTCGCCGGCCGCTTTAAGCTTGGCCTGCAAATCTTTGTCCTGGCTATCTTGTTCCGTATTTGTTAGTGAATATGATTTCAAACCGTTTATACACCTTTTTATAAGCTTGATATATTAGAGCTTTATGTTCGATAATTCAAGCTTAGGCATCTTCTAATTTATCTATTTCCTGTTTTAGCGAAATCATTTCTATCAGTGCTAACGCAGCTTCGGCGCCTTTATTCCCGTAATCAGAATTTTCATCCGATCGCTCTTGTGCCTGCTGCACGGTATCGGTGGTTAAAACACCAAAAACTACAGGTTTGGGGTGTTCCATATTTAATTGCAGCACACCATTATTGGCCGTTTCGCAAACGTAATCAAAATGGGGTGTTTCGCCGCGGATTACCGCCCCTAACGTTATAATGCCGTCAACTTTGGGCAGCAGAGATTTGCTTGTGTACGGAATTTCGTAGGCACCCGGGCATCGAGCAACTAGAATTTGGTGGCGTTCAAACCCCTTGTTTTGCAACACTTCAAGGGCTCCTTCCAGCAGCTTATCGGTAACGAACGAATTCCAGCTCGCTACCACAATCCCCACTTTAAAATCATTCTGATTACTATCTCCTTTGATGATTTCTATGTCCATATTATAACCTAAATTGAAACTTCTTTTCGGCGCTGCGCCAGTTTATTAATTTTTTCAACACATCCTCGGGGAGCAGTTAGCGTACCGAAATGCCGGTAATAGTTGTTTGGTTCGCCATGATAGTCACTGCCCCCTGTTTCCAGTAAATTATATTTTTCGGCAAATGTTTCTATCCACTTTTG
>NNSL01000434.1 GCA_003123965.1 Balneolaceae bacterium SMO_bin1 | reverse complement strand
GTAAACATATCTACACCGGTTTCAATAATATCATCGGGAAAGTCGTAATGAGCAGCGTGTAAGGCTGGCTGATCTTTGCCGGCACCCAGTCCAAATAACGCGCCTTTATAAGCATGGGTAAAGTGCCCAAAGTCTTCTGACCAGCCAAAAGGTGTCTCCTTTTCAAGTACTTCAAGACCATTTTTTACAGCCGCCTGCCGAACAGCCTCAATCGCTTGTTCATTGTTTATGGTGGCAGGGAACGGTTCAACCCATTCCGTTTCCAAGCTCAGATCATAGGTATCAGCAATCCGTTTAGCCAGCTTTTTGGCTTTGTCCTGCAGGGCCTTAAGCATTTCATCATCATAGGTGCGGATGGTTGCCATTACTTCGCCATTTGCAGGGGATGTACCAAATGCCTGTTCCCCAATGTGCGACTGTATAATGGTTGCTTTTGCCGCTTTTTCGATAGGGGCATAAAACTGCGCCAGGGATGAGATAGATTGTATGAGCTGCGCTACGGCCAGAGCCGGACTTTTACCTAGCTCGGGATGAGCGGCATGCGCCGTCTCTCCTTTGAGCCTGGCAATAAATCCTACCGAGGCAGCAGCAAATGGGCCGGATCGGACAATCAACTTGTTTTTTTCGAATCCCGGCACATTGTGAAGCGCAAATACGTAGTCCGGCTCAATACCCTTAAATCTTCTAAAACCCGGCGCGCGCCTTCTCCGGTTTCTTCAGCCGGTTGAAACAGCAGCAGTACATTTCCTTTTTTGATTTGCTGTTCGGCCAGCTTTTGGGCAACACCGCATACGATAGCCATATGGCCATCGTGCCCGCATTTATGGCCTACCCCGTTGTTTTGTGATTTATACTCTACTGTATTTTTATCGGGGATTGGCAGCGCGTCTAATTCGCAGCGTATTAAAATCGAGGGGGCTGCATTTTGTTCACCGAAACGCGCAAGTATGCCATTGCCCCCGATACCTGTGATGATTTCATCAGGACTGCACGATTGCAGAAAATCAGTTATGTATTTAGCTGTATTGTTTTCTTGACCGGAAACCTCTGCAATTGAGTGCAAATGGCGCCGAAGATGTACAAGATTTTCTGACATGCAATAAAAGGACGTGATTTAATACGCTAAGCGTTCTAATTAGTAAAAATTGTGGCAGAATTACCAGTCAATATGTCGGGCTAATCGTCATATATAGGGCCGAGTACGCGGCGGGGATCGGGGTAACGTTCAAGGGCTTTTTCATGATCACTTTTGGCGACAACGCCAGGCATATCCGCCTCACCTGGGTCTTCAGTAGAAAGTTGAAAATGCAGGTGCGGGGGCCATCCCCCGTTTACCTCTGCAGTGCCAAGCGTACCAATTTGCTGGCCTTTTTTTACTTCATCACCCACTTCGTTGTTTTCCAGCGACATTTCAGAGAGGTGGCCATAGAGTGCATACAAAGTCACAAATTCCAGCTCGTAGCGAAGTACAAGGGTGGGTCCATAGTCGCCTTCTTGCTTGTTATTTTGCAGATAAGCAACTTCTCCATCGTAAAATGAGAACACCGGCCGATCGGCCTTCGTCCAAATATCAACCCCCATGTGGATGTTCCGTTTACCCTCGAATAAATCGGCGTTGTACATCTGCCCGCGCTTTTCGTTGTATTTACCAATGGCCCATTCCAGCGACTCGATTTTTCTTTTATTGATGCCCTGTGACAAATTGAGCACAGCCATTTCGCCGGGTGCGGGATAGTTCATCACCGGAGCATATTGGTAGGCTGCAAAATTGGGGCTGGGAATCGACATTATTCTACAATTTTATCAATGTAATCGGAGTTCATGATGCCCAGTGCCCCCATATACTTAAGGCGAAAGCGGATGAAATCTCCAACCTGGTAGTTATTCTTGTTATCGCCTACATCGAGAATGAGCATATCGGAACTGGCATCGGCAATATCTACATTATCTTCTACGCATATGAGATGATCCGGATTAATATCAAGATACCCGATATCCAGTATGGCGCGGTAGGCCGTCTTTCCAATCTGATCTTCATCAATAGTGGCAACTTCGCCTTGGGGGTTCATCCCGAGGTCGCCGCTCGGCACTTTGGGTTTCTTCGCAATTTCAATAATCTGCGAATAGAGCTCCATCACATCGTTGTGCATATTATCGATGGTATCACCGGTAAACAGGTTTTTACCAAAGAACAGAGCTTCGCCCACCCGAAAGTGGTTGATACCGCTTGGCAGCTGTTTTTTTAGCAGCAGTGGTATGGTAACCGTGGTACCGCCCGAAACAAGCGGAATTTCTTTATTGAATTTCAGTTCAATTAGCTGCTTGTACAGCGAAAGTTGAATAAGCTTATCTTGGTCGGGCATAACCCCGTGCATGCAGTTTAAATTGGTGCCAATACCAATAACCTTAATGTTGGGCAGTTCAAACACCTTCTCGTAGAACGAGAGCAAATCCTCACGCACCACGCCCTCGCGCAAGTCGCCCATTTCAATCATAATAATTACTTTGTGCACTTTTTCCTGGCGGCCGGCTTCTTTAGAAAGGGCGTGCAGGGTTTTCAGCTCGGTATTGAGGCTGGCATCGGCATACCGCACCACCGACTCTATAATATCACCAGGGGGCGGCTTGATATAGAGGGTCATTACCTCGGGGTCAATCTCCTTAATCTTCTTAAGGTTACTGATCCGAGAGTCGTGCATCTCTCCTATCTCAAGATCCACAACTTCTTTCAAAAACTCTTCGTGGCCGCAAAGCAACTTGCTGGTAATGCCCCAGTAGATATCGTGTTTCTTGAAGAGCTGATTGAGGAACGCGTAATTTTCACGCAGTTTGTCTCTGTATAATTTAAGGTAGGCCATATTATTCCTTGTGCAGACGCATTTCTAAATATTTATTCGTAAACCCGTACTTCTCATACAAAAGCTTGGCGGGATTATCGGGCTCCACATGTAACGCAATGTCCCCGTCAGTAGTTTCAATAATATGTTCCATCAGCTGAGAGCCGACGCCTTTGCCGCGATACGATGAATCAACCGCAATATAGACCAGCATATTTTCGGGAATAAATCCGCTCATGTTGGTGTGGTTGATAATTACAACGCCTACGATTGCATCGTCCTCATGGGCGATTAATATGAATCCATCTTGCCCGGGGTGATCGCCGTAGGCGTAACCGATACATTTTAGAATCGCATCACGCTTATCGCCGTACTCATCGAGGTGTTCAAAAAGAAAATCGGCAATATCGCTCCGGCTGAATGCGGTAGGGTTTTCCCGATCAGAATTAGAAATTTGATATTCAATCATTCGCTAAAGGTTAATTCTGTTGTTGTATTTACTGCATTTTCCGGCGCGGAGCTTTTCTCCTCGTCGGGAAAAAGTAAAGATAACATAATAAACGCTATGGCTGAAACACTGATTCCAAACACATTGGGATCGAGGCCAGCTGGCAGCTGCTGGAAAAATATTTGAAGTGAAACCGTTGTACCCCCACCCAGAATCATCGCGGCAATGGCACCCACGGCGCTGCTCTTGGGCCAGTATAAAGCCCCGATTATAGGCACAAAAAGCCCAGAAACCATAAAAGCATAGGAGTACAGCATAAGATCGAGCACGCTTTCCATTGTCCCTGCAATTATAATGGCACCTGTACCGATAATTAGTGTTGTAAGCTGCGAAAACCGAATAAATGTATCGCTTTGGTGATCAACTTCTTTAAAGTAGTTGATGATATCAGAAACCACGTTCCCCGATGAAGCCATCAGGCAACTATCGGCCGTGGAAAGGATAGCTGAAAAGTAGGCACTCATCATAATTCCCATCAACCCGATGGGCAATACCGTACGCAGCAGCATGGGCAATCCTGTTTCCGGGTCGGTTTGATTTATATTTGCCGCGCCAAGATATTCGAACATGCCTTGGCTGGCGGCTACTTTTGCGAACAAACCAAGAGCCACCCCCATAAATGCCATGACCGGCCACTCGAACAAACCGGCCAAATACCAGGCACGTTTTGCTGTTTTTTCATCATTACAGGCGTAAATGCGCTGGTATAGGGTCATACCTACAAACCATATAGGTATTATGGTTACCGCCCAACCGACCACCTGCTGCCAGCTAATATTAGTCATTGATAGTAAGGCCGGGTCAACCGATGCACTAATCGCTTCCCAACCGCCCACGGCCGTGTACGAAACCGGAATACCTATAAATACCAGGCCAATCATTAAAATGGCCCATTGAATAGTATCGGTGTAAATTACAGCTTTAAGTCCGCCCATTACGGTATAAACAACGGCAATGGAGCCCATTACATAGACGGCGGTGGATAAATCCAGATTAGCAAACGTGCCGTTGGCCAGTTTGGCACCAGCCAGAATTTGCGAGCTGGTAAAGCCGGCGTAGCCAATGGCTGAAATAATACCGGCAATAAGTGCAACACGGGCGTTGAAATAATATTTAAATACTTCGGGAAAGGTGTAAGCGGTATCGAAAACAGGGTTCTGTTTAACTTTGGGAATCAGGAAAACAGCCGCCATCCACGCCCCAATTAAACCGGTAAACAGCAACCACGACCCTGAAAGTCCCATGGTAAAGCCAAGCCCGCCCAGACCGATTGAAAATCCACCACCTACATCGGTTGCCACAACAGAAAGGCCTACGTGCAGGCTGCTCATGTTTCGCCCGCCCACATAGTAATCGTCCGCACCCTTATTGCGCTTCAGAAAATAGAAGCCAAAGGCCAAAAGGCCTACCATGTATAAAATAAATATGGAGAGATCTATCCAGTGCATAAGAAGGGCAACTTGCTAGACTGAATGTCGGGAAAACGTGAGCTTGTGCAATGTAACCTCATTGAGTATACATTAATTTGCGTCCCGTTTAGAGTAATAAAAAAGCCCCAGAAAATATCTGAGGCTTCGTAATAGTGGCGGGGGCAGGACTTGAACCTGCAACCTTCGGGTTATGAGCCCGACGAGCTACCAATTGCTCCACCCCGCGATGTGATTGACTAAAATACGGCTTGATTTGGGTGATTGTCAATAGTAAATTTAAATTC
>NNSL01000299.1 GCA_003123965.1 Balneolaceae bacterium SMO_bin1 | reverse complement strand
CGATAATCAAACCGTAAAATTGGCTTCACTGGCCGATATGAGTATGCGCCAAGGGCCGCGAACTATTCAGCGGCAAGATCGGCAAACATCATTGGGCATAACGGTTAACCTGGAAGAAATAAATATGGATGAAGCCCGTGAGCAAATTGCGGGTGTTATGGACCAAATCAGTTACCCGGCCGGTTACGGTTGGAGCTACGGCCGCAGTTTTGATGACGATCAGCAAGCAATGGACGAAATGATGATAAATATGCTGCTGGCCATGTTTCTAATTTATCTGGTGATGGCATCCCTGTTTGAATCGGTTTTATTTCCTTCCAGCATTATTACCTGCATATTTTTTGGAATCATTGGGGTCATTTGGTTTTTCTTTTTAACCGGCACTACTTTTTCATTTATGGCCATGATCGGGATTCTAATCTTGATGGGCATTGTGGTGAACAACGGCATTGTACTGCTCGATCATATTAACCAGCTGCGTGCCAGTGGCCTTGAACGCAATGAAGCCATCATTCAGGGCGGCCGCGATCGCATGCGACCTATTTTAATGACGGCCGGAACCACGATTTTAGGGCTCCTCCCGCTTTGCATTGGTACCACCCAAATTGGTGGAGATGGTCCACCCTACTATCCTATGGCTCGAGCTATTGTGGGTGGGCTCGCATTTTCAACCGTCATTACGCTCGTCATATTACCATCCATCTATATTATTCTTGATGATATAAAGCTGTGGAGCGGCCGAATTCTGTATCATTCCCGGCAAAAATGATGCTGGGTTCATCCCTTAGATACTCATTTATTTGCAAAAGCTGCCTGAATCAAATAGTCATCCAGCTTTTCTTGCGAAATAATTCGCTCCGATAAATTAAGCGTTTCCTTTAATTTGTAGTTACGCTGCAGGCAGCGATCGTACAACCGGCGAATTGATTCACAATCTTTCAGGATGAGTCGGCCTACGTATTCATCCATCAGCTTGCGTTCGGAAACAGTGCCAATAAGAAATTCCAAAAAACGGAGTGACTGTCCTGAAAGCAGATTATTCAATGATTCCTGCAGCTTTTGGCTGCCTAATAAATCGCCGGTAAACGGCATATCATACTTGAGCGGAGTGAGCTTATTGGTGAGCACGCTCGGAAAATCGAATGGCGTTTGAACCTGATGTTCCAGCAGATATAGTTGCCGTAGCAGCGCTCCCGTACCTTTTCGAATGGTGCGATGGCCTTTGAATGCCCCATACGTATATTCAAGCTGATCTGCGTCTTCGGGTTGCTTCATCCCCAACCGAAAATGAAATTTACACTCGCTGGGCTGCAAAGTTAGAAAATAATAGGTCTCCGGTGATTTTTTAGCGTAGTTGAATTCCGGGCGGTGTTCCCGAATCAGGGCATTTTCTTTGAGCAGAGCTACTTCCTCAGATTCGCAAATATTGATTTCAATGTGGTGCGTCATGCGTACCATTCGCCGTGTTTTCCGGGATCCCTTTCCGCTTTTTATTCGTCGGTACGTAAATAGCCGACTGCGCAGGTTCTTGGCTTTACCCACATACAACAGGCGCCCTGCCCGGCCGTACATCAGATAAACACCCGGTTTGGTTGGCAAATCGTCAAAAAAAGCCTTGCCTACTCGTTCTTCCAACGGGTTGCCGCGTGCTTCAAATAGCGATGGTTGCTCAGTTCCCAAAAAGCCCTCCCTGCTGGCCTGTGTTTAAAGTTACGGGATTGTCAACAGGCTCGATAAGCTCGGCATCATCCTGCTTATAGTCCAGCTGCTTTGTTATCTGCCAGGCTTCCATGTCATCCTCGGGATAGGCGGTAAAAATATTCTGATCAAAGTAATCTTCAGCTTTTACGCTTTCATTGAGCCAAAAATCGTAGTCCTCTTTGCGCAAAATCGTCGGCATACGTTCTTTGTTGTTATGAATTTTACGCACCAAGGGATTGGGGTTGGTAGTAATAATAGAGAATGTGTGTATAATTTCTCCGGTTTCCTTATCGGTCCACTGATCGTACAATCCGGCAAATCCAAAAACGGTTTGACTCTTCAATTTAAAGTAGTACGGTACTTTATTCGTCGGTTTCGGAGCGCCCGGCACGTTTAGGTTCTGATCAAAATGGTGATGCTCATAAAAACCATTTACGGGTACGATGCATCGTTTATTTTTGAAAAGCGGTTTCCACAGGTTGCTTTTCATAAGCTTGTCATCGCGGGCATTCATGGTGCTGTACTGCATGTTTCGGTCGTCCGCCCACGAGGGTATTAGTCCAAAGCTAAAAGCGTTGAGCTCCCGGTTCCCGTCCTCATTGTTCAAAACCACATAGGAAGAGTTGGTGGGCCGTATATTATACCGCGGCCGATGATTTTCGGGTACGTCATTTATGGCATTAAACGCATTTTGCACCTCTTCCGAAGGCATATGAGAATCAAAGAATGTACACATGATTTGAGGTTCGTTTAAACTTTTTGCGCGAAGCTTTCTACAATCGAATTAGTAAATTCCTTGGGATCGTTCCAAAAGAGGCCGCTTCTGCTGCCAAACTTTTGAGACTCCTTTATGCTTAAAATAACAACCGCTCTGACACCATATTGGCACTATTTTTATTCTTTGCGCCACCTTCATATATTATGTACAAATATACATATTTGTTATGGAACAACTTACTGCCAAACAACAGGATTTTTACGACAGCCTGGTGCGCTTTTTCCGGAAGCATTTGCGGCTGCCCAGCCACCGCGAGGCCGCTGAGCTTAATGAATTTAAGTCGGCCAACAGTTCGGTGCAATATCATCGGGCGCTGGCCGCCAAAGGATATCTAAAAAAAGACGGCCCCGAAAATTACACGTTTACTTCTCCGGTTGATGTATGGCCGGGCGGCAGCCAGTCTGCGAGCTCCATCCCCGTATTGGGCGAAATTACCGCCGGTGCCATGCAGGAAGCTATTCAATCGGATTTGGGCGAATTAACGTTCAATCATCTGTTCCCTAATGCCGAGAACATCTTTGCCTTACGCGTAAACGGCATGAGCATGAAGGAGTTAGACATCACTGACGGCGATTATGTGCTGCTTTCTAAGACTGAGCTGCGCAGCGGCGAGGTGGGCGCGGTGTTGTATGATGGGGAAACGACCCTCAAAAAAATTCAAAAAGAAGATGCTCAACTCCGGCTTGTGCCGGCCAATCCCGACTATGATGACATTGTGATTGAACCCGGCGAATCTGAGGACGTACGGATATTGGGTAAATACATCGGGCACATGAACAGTGAGGGAATTTTTAAATCGCCCTACTAGTCAAGAAGCAATCCCGCCTCCTCGTAAACTAAATACCAGCCTACTTTGCGCGTATCAAATACAATATCCAGGTATCGGTCGTCTTTTGTCTGCAGGGTGATGTGAATTTGCTTGTGCCCGTGCCCCACCGGCTCTTCGTGGCACTTACGGATTTTCGCCACGTGGTGAATAGCTCCGTTTTTCCGCAGAATCCGCACGGGCTGCAAGCGGCGGTTGATGTTTCGTTCTTTATCAGCAAATGAGGCTACCGTGGTAATCACAATTAGTGGTTCGGGATCTTTATTTTCGTTTTCCTGCCTTCCCATATCTTTTCAGTTTGCTTTCAGCGAAGCTTTTTCTATTATGTACATTCGTACATATAATATAGATCAAAGCTATAGAGGTTGTCAATATGAATTTCTCTGATTCTTCCCTTCCCGAGTTACCTAATCCCGGTCAATACCAGCTTAGCAAAAACGTGCATAATATTACGCGCTACCAGACTATCGCTGCCGATATGCAGCACCCCGGCAACAGCCCGCGCCTGTACGTGCATGTAGATATGAACGCTTTTTACGCGCAAGTGGAGCAGCTCTGCTATAATTTGTACGGCATGCCGGTGGCCGTGGGCGGCTGGCGCAAACCCGATGGCACCGTTAAGGGCATTGTGGCCACCAGCTCATATGAGGCTCGGGCGCTGGGCGTAAAAACAGCTATGAGCGCTCTCGAGGCCTATAAGCTTTGCCCGCATATTATATTTAAGCAGGTTGATTATGAAAAATATCGCGCCTACAGTAAACGCATTAAAGCCGTACTCGATACCTTTTCTCCGGACGTAGAGGCCTACAGCATGGACGAGTATTTCCTGGATATCACGTGGAAGCTTCAAGATTCGTACGGGCAGCTGGTAGAATATGGATGGGCCATCAAGGAAGCTATTTATGATGACACCGGTCTCCGGTGCAGCGTGGGCATATCAACATCCAAAACCTATGCAAAGCTGGCCTCAGATCTGGATAAGCCCGATGGTTTGACCGTGCTCAGCGAAGAGGAAGAAATAAAAGATAAAATCTGGCCCCTGCCCCTGGATGAAGTTTGGGGTATTGGCCGCCGCCGATATGCAAAGATTAAAGGTCGCGGTATTGCAACCATTGGAGAGGCCATCGAACGCGGTTACCCATTGTTCCAGAAGCTGTTTGGCCAGTACTTTGGTAAGATGCTCTGGATGACCGTAGCAGGCAAAGATCGTGCTATTGTGAGTGATGACACCGAATACGTACCCGAACGCGTTTCTTACGGGCATACCTTCTCTACCTGGACGCGGGATCCGTGGAAAGTAGCCGGAGAATTTGCTAAAGCTACCAAACAAGTCTGTTACCGCCTCCGCGGCTACGGCAAGAAAGCGGACCGGTTCTTTGCCCACGTCCGCTATCAGGGGCAAGAAAAAGATGGCTTTTCTTTCACCTTTGGTGCGCCCGGTCTCACAAATCTGGATGGCTATGTTTTAAGCGAGTGCCTCAAAAAAGCCGTTCCCATGCTGGAATATACCCGCGATCAAGGCAAGCGATTCCGGGCTATTATGCTGGGAACCACCGAACTGAATATGAGCACGCAATTTGAGCTGTTCTTCCAGGAAGATGAGAAGATTCAGCGGCTCTATCAGTCCATAGATTATCTAAATAATCGATTTGGACTTGACACTGTTGAACACGGCATCGGCAAGTTTGATGTGAAGGGGAATACGCATTTTAAGGACCGTTCAATGTGATATATGAAATGGGCTCAGAATAGAATATCATTATTAGAATTTGAGATTACTACACGCTATTTATGCCCCTGACAGGATGATGTCATCGCGGTTA
>NNSL01000170.1 GCA_003123965.1 Balneolaceae bacterium SMO_bin1 | reverse complement strand
TCACGGTATTCGTTAATAGAGGCATTAACGCTGTGTTCTACCGTTGATTCATTATCTTTTGGCTGTCCGAGCGACGGGGCGACCGCAAAAAATTGATCTAACTTACTGCTGAGCTGCTTATGAATTTCTTCTGCGGTTTCATAATGCTGCACAGCCAGAGTGACAGAGGCAATGATAAAGCCGTTTCGTTTTTTGAACCATAAATTCCGGCAGAGTAAAAGCGGCCGCTTTAAAAGAATTCCATGGTGAACTGTCCAGTTGATCAAAAAATGAAAAACCACCCACAAAAATTGTTTCATCAATTACGCCTGCATCCCCCAAGCGATGATGCTTAGTCGCTTGCCTGGCCCGGTTAATCTGTTCGTGAATGTTTTGAAAGCGATTCGGACCCTCTGCCGTCAATTCCAGCATGCTGCCGCAGGCTGCGATAGCGATTTCAGAATCAGGATTTTCCCAGTAATAACTGAATTTTTTTGGGCGGGAATCGAAAGCATTTAGCCATGCAAGTGGGTCATCAATTGAGCAGGGAAACGCTATAACAATATGTTCAACATCAGGTTCTTCAGATGTACGATTAAGGAATTGATTGTAGGCCTCATAATCCACCGCAAAAGGGATCGTATCGGGGAGTTCAAAATTTGCGATAGTTGCGTTATCAGCCATCTGGAGTAACAATTTATGCTTTATTTAACTTTCAATATAAATTGAAAATTCGTTTTTCCATAATGAAATCTATCCCCAGGGCGTACCTGGCTGGTTACATAATTTAATTTGCATTATATGCGTAAGTTTTCGACACTCATTACGAAATTGTTAATAAACGGTTAGCGTAAAATTATCTCATGGTAACAATCACGCCTTTCGATCTCCAGAATGTGTCATTACACTATAAGTGGAATAATGACAAGGAATTAACCTATTATGACTCAGAATATCCCCACGAGCATGAAAGCTTTGAGTCATTTTTGAAGCGCATAAAAATGGTAGTGGACTCGGAGAACAAAACAGCCGAACTTTTTGAAATTCACACCGAAAAAGACGGCAAGCTAATAGGTATCGTGGATTTGCACGCCATTGATGTATACAACAGACGGTGTTATGTGAATTGCACCATTGGTGATCGGGAATTTGCAGGCCAGGGAATAGAGGAAGAGGCGTTGCAAAAAATGCTTGCATACTGTTTCAACGAAAAGGTCTGCATAAAGTGGCTACCACTGCCTTCGACTTTAATACGTCATGGATTAGTAAAGTAGAAGAGCTGGGGTTTCATAAAGAAGGAGAGCTGCGCCAGCACGTACTCAAGAAAGGAGAGTATTGCAATAAGCTAATCTACAGCATGCTGGCCGATGAGTTTGCGAACCTCTATGATAACCAACACGCCGTAGCCGAATAGCGTTATTCCGCGTCGTCATTATCGCCCGTCTTATAGGGACTCACGATTCCATACTCCTCAGGATCGTAGTCTGCGAGCTTGTAAAAATGATCCCAGGCAGGTTCGCTGTCGCCGCTGTCATCGAGCCAACTGGGGTGGCTCTGCTTTATAAGACCCACTGCGCGCTTGGCGTACTTAATGCGTTCTTCTTTATCTTCAATACGCGGCAGTGCATCAATCATCAAGTCTAAATTATAGCCGCAGTCAAAATCTTTGGGTTTGCGTTGTTTTACGAACATAAAACTGAATTATTTGGGTTGATTGGCTCTAAAGATACTATTCTTGCGATACGATAAAAAGGAATTATTTCGTGTTGATTGATCACTAGCAGACAATTCGATAACCAAAGGCAACCTTTAGAATGTTTTGAAGTTCATTTTATTCGATAGAAACTTCAATTTTCCTATATTCCATCCACTAAAAAAGCAATGCAAAACACTTAACTTATTTCAATGTACTACAATTCTATTCTGGAAACGATCGGTAACACGCCTCTCGTAAAACTCAATAACGTTGTTGATGATCTGCCGGGTACCATATTAGCCAAAGTAGAGTATTTTAATCCAGGTCAAAGCGTGAAAGATCGCATTGGAATTAAGATGATAGAAGATGCGGAAAAAGAAGGGTTGATTGAGCCGGGCGGAACCATAATTGAAGGTACTTCGGGTAATACAGGTATGGGATTGGCCTTGGCTGCCGCAGTAAAAGGGTACAAATGCATATTTACGATTACCGATAAGCAGAGCCAGGAGAAGATTGACCTGCTACGTGCTATGGGAGCCGAAGTAAAAATATGTCCCACAGATGTAGAGCCTGATGATCCCCGAAGTTACTACTCGGTAGCAAAACGACTCAGTGAAGAAATCCCTAATTCATATTACCCCAACCAGTATGATAATCTGAGCAATACCGACGCTCATTATGAAACCACCGGTCCCGAAATTTGGGAACAAACTGAAGGCAATATTACCCATTATGTTGCCGGTATGGGAACCGGAGGAACTATTTCAGGCACCTCAAAGTACCTCAAAGAGCAGAATGAAAGTATTCAAGCCATCGGTATAGATAGTGTTGGTTCGGTTTATAAGCACTATTTCGAAACCGGTGAATTCAGCAAAGAGGAGATTAAGCCTTATTTAACAGAAGGCATCGGAGAAGACATCATTCCCGAAAACATGAACTTCGATTTAATTGATGATGTAGTACAGGTGAATGATAAGAACGCTTTTTTAATGACGCGGCGCCTGGCCGAAGAAGAAGCGTTATTTATCGGCGGGTCTTGCGGGGCGGCTGTGTACGGCGCGCTGGAATATGCCCGCAATAACGACTTTGGCGAAGATGATGTAATGGTGATTATTCTGCCTGACAGCGGCTCGCGGTATGCGAAAAAGATTTACAATGATGAATGGATGAAGGACAAAGGATTTATTTAATCTCTTCGCAATAAATTGAAATTTAGTTTCTCTAATTTTATGCCAGATCAAACTAACGCAAAAAACCAAGGTCAGATTGAAATTGAATTGCCCGATGATGAGGCTTCGGGTACGTACTCGAATTTGGTGATGATTACGCATTCGGCCTCGGAGTTTATTCTTGATTTCATCAGCGTAATGCCTGGAGTGCCAAAGGCCAAGGTAGTGAAACGGATGGTGCTTACCCCTGATCATGCGAAACGGTTGTCGAATGCACTGGCGCAAAACATAAAAAAGTTTGAGAGCGAACATGGTGAGATTTCCGGGCGGGAACAATTTGATGTTCCCTTAAATTACAGAGGTCCTACGCCTGAGGCCTAACACTTAATCAGCAGGAGCGCTGATGCTCGAATTATTAAAAAAACTATTTTCAACAGAAGACGGCTCGCATACGGTTGTTGTAATTAATGATGACGGCACTAAACCGTCCAGCTCGTATCGTCTCAACCCTATTAGTCTCTGGTCTTTAACGCTGGGAGCTACGTTACTGATAATTATAATCGTGGTGGTTTTGCTTCGCTTTACACCCATGGGCGGGTTTTTATATGATCAGCAAGAACTTCGGGAGTCTGTTATTGCTATACAGCAGCGCGTGGCTTCGCTGCAGGATACCATTGAGGCCCGAAACATGCAGCTCAACCGCATGCAGCGGGTAATTGCTGCCGGCGGTGATACTACATTTAATGTTTTTCCGCGCAGGACAGAAGGGGTGGGCCGGCCTTCAACAGAACGGCCTGCGGATATAATGCCCGATTTTGAGGTACAGCGCTTGCCGATTGACGCCATACTTATTTCGAATTTATTGAACGAGGCACCCAGCTTTCCTGCCGCTTACCCGGTTGATGGTACTATATCGCGAACGTACAATAAAGATACCGGTCATTATGGATTGGACATAGCTGCGGAGGATGGAACTGCGTTTAGTGCCATTGCCAATGGGGTAATTATAAGCCGGGAGTGGACATTTAATTATGGCTACGTTATAGTGGTACAGCATGCGGGTGGTATCAATACGGTTTATAAGCATGCCCGAACCGTTGATAAAGCGCTGGGCGATGTAGTACAGGCCGGCGACATACTGGGTACATTGGGCGACATTGGAATACTCAGCTCGGGGCCGCATTTGCATATTGAAATCTGGGAAAATGGGATTCCTGTTAATCCTCAAAACTATCTGATAAATCTAGAAGGCTAGGTATGTTTAAAACTAGTAATAATTCTAACGGAACGGCTATGAGTAACCCGTCAAGCAATAGTACGGACGAGAATCTTGCGTCAGTGAATATGGTGAGCGAGGGCACCGAAATAATCGGAATGCTAAAAACCAAAAGCGATATTCGCATAGCGGGTAAAATTGATGGGGAAGCTGATGTGGAAGGCAAAATCATAATTGCCTCAACCGGCCATGTTGATGGAAATATTAATTCTAAGGATGCCGATATAGCAGGACGTGTGGAGGGCGAAGTGCACGTTTCGAGCAAGCTTTGCTTGCGGCAGTCGGCGGTGGTAGAGGGTGATTTATACGCCCAAAGCCTGGTGGTTGAAGAAGGGGCAACCTTTAACGGGGCTTGCCACATGCGCGATTATGCTTCAAAATCAGCATCAAACCAAGACCAGAGAACAGTAAAAGAAGAAGCAACTGGTAACGATGATACCGTAGCAGCATGAGTGAAAAAGACGGTATTGCTAAATATGCGCCGTATTTTTCCCTGGGACTTGAAATCGCGGTGGGTATAATGCTGCCTATACTTCTGGGATACTGGATTGACGACTATGCGGGGACAAGTCCGTGGCTGCTGCTGGCCGGCTGTATAATTGGGTGATAAATGTGTTTGTAGTTATATTTAAGCTGAATAAAAAACTAGACAACGACTCCAGGAAGTGAAACAGTCTGTTGATACCTACTTTGGCAAATTC
Source organism: Balneolaceae bacterium SMO_bin1 (assembly GCA_003123965.1). The sequence goes on along the minus strand of NNSL01000170.1, from coordinate 310 downwards.
TGTAAGTTTTCTGCGTCATTACTTGTTCTGGGAGTAGCTGTATTTGTAATTCTTAGTCCACCTGGCTGGCATACCTTTCTATATGCTAATTTGCTAAGCTTCGCCTTTGTAGGTAGTAATTTTCTGGTGATGCGCAAAATTGATCTCAACGATCATTCTAAATTTAATTACGTATTCGGTATTTCGTTAGGGGGCGTTTTTACTGGCCCTGGCGGGCATAATTATTATTTTGAAAGTAATTAATAATCATCAAATTTTTTTACAGTTAGTTTTATAATTTCTTATATTTGCCATTCTGTAATTGAGATCA
>NNSL01000325.1 GCA_003123965.1 Balneolaceae bacterium SMO_bin1 | reverse complement strand
AAAAGAAACTGCTCACCGCGGCTGCGTTTGGTAAGTTTTGGATCAGCCAACACGCCGCGAACATTCACGTAGCTGGTTTCTTCTTCAAACTTAATGAGGCTGGCCTTGTAATCTTTGCCAAAAATATCGGCAATGCGTTGTTTAATAGGCTGATCAGGTGGCAGCTCGTAAATATCATCCATATCTGCTACCAGATGAAAGCCGATATCGGTATGAGCCAAGGCCGCCTGCTGTACCGTTTTTAAAATGTGCCGAAATTCGGTGGCATCGGTCTTAAGGAATTGGCGCCGCGCCGGAACGTTGTAGAACAGGTTTTTAATGGCAACGGAAGTGCCGTTATCCACGGCTGTAGGTTCAAACTTCTTTTCCTCCCCTCCCCAAATTTCGTATTCATAGCCTGTTTCGTCTTGTGGGCGCTTGGTTTTCAGCGTTACCTGAGAAACGGACGCAATAGAAGCCATGGCTTCCCCGCGAAAGCCAAGTGTACGTACGCGAAACAGGTCATCTACATCTTCGATTTTAGAGGTCGCGTGCTGCTGAAAACAGAGCCGAATATCTTCCTTGCCCATTCCACAACCATTGTCAATCACCTGCATTAGGGTGCGACCCGCATTTTGTATAATAATTTTTATTTGATCCGCCCCCGCGTCAATAGAATTGTCTAACAGTTCTTTAACCACCGAACTGGGTCGTTGTATAACTTCGCCGGCTGCTATCTTATTTGATACTTCGGGGGGCAGCTGTTTAATTATTGATTCGCTGCTTTCTTCTTCCTTGCTCAATATGTTATAGAAATGGATTTATGCAGTTGAAGTGTGAAATGCAATGAAAATTCTACTGAAAAAGGGTGTAAATATCAGACATTTGCCCACCGCCCAGTAGATAAATCAAAAATACCACAAAAGCCAGACAAAGAGCATATAGCACAATCGATCGGCCTTGATGATGCTTTTTATGCGGGCGTTCAAATTTAATGCGACGTTTTTTGCGTTCCTCTTCCTTCGGATCGTAATACCGATTGGGATAGTTGAATTTACGGGGCTTGGGCTGGTGGCCGAACATTTTAGAAATCATAACAAGGCCTCGTGGCTTTATTTTCAATTACGATCTTAATATAGGGAGAATATCACAGAATTTGCAGCATCGTTCCGCTGGGTTTCAATAAAGAAGAACGGGTGCACCTGCAATTTATTTTTACTATACTTTAGCACTGAAATTTTAACTTCAATGAGTGAATGTATCCATGAGCTACAACAAAATTACGCCCCCCGAAAACGGAACTAAAATCCAGAAGTTAGATAACGGTAAACTCAAGGTGGGTGACAATCCCATCATTCCCTACATTGAGGGAGACGGCATTGGCGTGGATATTACGCCGACCATGAAGCATGTGCTGAATAGTGCCATAGATAAAGCCTACAATGGTGAAAAGAAAATTGAATGGTTTGAAATTTACGCAGGTGAAAAAGCGGTTGATTTCTACGGTGATGATCAGTGGCTGCCCGAAGATACATTTAAAGCAATTGAAGACTACTTGGTGTCTATCAAGGGGCCACTCACAACACCGGTTGGCGGCGGCATTCGCTCTTTGAATGTAGCTATTCGCCAGCAGATGGATTTGTACGCTTGTGTACGCCCGGTTAAATTTTACCAGGGAACCCCCAGCCCGGTAAAAGAACCGGAGAAAACCGACATGGTTATCTTCCGTGAGAACACCGAAGACATTTATGCCGGCATTGAATATCAGACCGGTACCAAAGAGAATGAAAAGCTCAAATCATTTTTGATGGATGAAATGGGCGTTGACAGCATTCGGTTCCCTGACACTACTTCTTTAGGCATCAAACCTATTTCTGAGGAAGGTACCAAGCGACTAGTGCGCTCAGCTATCAACTACGCTATTGATGAAGGTCGCGACAGTGTGACCTTGGTGCACAAGGGTAACATCATGAAGTTTACCGAAGGCAGCTTTAAAACCTGGGGCTATGAGGTAGCTAAAGAAGAGTTTGACGCCGAAGAATTTGGCGGCGGTCCGTGGTGCAAACTCCCGAATGGCATAGTGATTAAAGACGCCATTGCCGATGCCTTTTTGCAGCAAATACTTACGCGCCCCGATGAGTACGATGTTATTGCCACCATGAACCTGAACGGGGATTACATTTCCGATGCCCTTGCAGCATGTGTGGGCGGCATTGGTATTGCTCCGGGCGCCAATATCAATTATGAAACCGGCTACTCCGTGTTTGAAGCTACCCATGGAACAGCGCCTAAGTATGCAGGCCAAGATAAAGTGAATCCCGGTTCACTAATTCTATCAGGCGTAATGATGCTGCGGTACATGGGCTGGAAAGAGGCCGCCGACCTAATTGAGAAAGGCCTTGAAGGCGCCATTAGTGATAAAAAAGTGACCTATGATTTTGAGCGGCAGATGGAGAATGCGACACTCCTGAAATGCTCAGAATTCGGTGAAGAGATCGTGAAACACATGTAACACGTACGAAATATTCTCAATATTTGTTGGCTTGTCGGATGAATTCCGGCAAGCCTTTTTTATTAGAAATTGTCAAAAGCTTCAGATTCTTTCATGGAATTCCAAGCTTTTTCGTAACTCGAAAACGTTCGATCCAGACGTTCTACCAGCTGCTGCTTCTCAATTATAACTTTGGCAAAACCATAGTAGCCAGTGCTGTCCGAAGCTATTGCCACAGTTTCATTAGCTTCCGCCACCCGCACAATTGTCCGATCTGATTTACTCAACGCTAAAATAAAGTTGGATTGATCGAGCCGGGATTCACTTCCGAATTCAATAAGGGCATCATTCCTGATGGCTTCCAAGCGATTCGCTATGTTAGAAGAAAGCCGCGATTTAGCTCGTTGAACAGCCCCATTAACAGCTTTTATGGAATCGACCGCCATCACATTTGCATACCCGTAATAGGCCTCCTCTTCACTAACGATTGCATTATTGGAGTTAAACCATTCGGGATAGGTTTCCGGGGCTGCATAGGCACCTTCGTATGGCGTTGGACAACAGGCGCATCCACTCAATGTTAAGATACCTACAGTGATGAGAATTAAAGAAATGGGAGTGGTTTTAACCATTGAAAAATTGGTAATTTATTTTTTCAGCTCGTAATACCCAGTTGCACCCTCGGGCGTTTCGATTCTCATAAGAATAGAATCATTGGTTTCCATTTCAGACAGCACATTTTCAAGCGCTTCAAGTGTCAAGATGGATTTTCCATTTATTTCACGGATGATAAAGCCCTCTTCTAACCCTTGCTGGTCGGCTTCTGATGCCTCTTCAATCTCAGAGATAATGAGATCAAACTCATCGGCATTTTCCGGCTTAGACAGAGCCATTATTTTAAAACCAATTGGAAATGAACCAAAAGCAACGCCCCGCTCATATTGTTCATAATTTTCTTCACCCCCTCTATTTTCAGGGGCTTCATTCTGTTCACTTTCATTGCTTCCCAGCTGCGTGTTCACATTCTCAGCGCGGCCCAACTCAACATTTGCTCAAACACAGCACCATCACGCCAAATCTCTAACCGCACTGTTTCTCCTGGTCTCCGAACTGCAATCTGCTCCTGCAGTTCGTTAGGCTCATTCACTGGTTCTTCATTCACTGATAGAATAACGTCATTGGGCTGCAAATCTGATTGCTCGGCGGCTCCATTCTCGCTTAAAGCCACTATTTCGACGCCAGTCACGTTTCTCAGCCCAAGATCCTGCGCCCTTTCGTAATTTATGCTGCGAATATTTACACCCAACAGTGCGCGCCGCACTTCCCCGTACTCAATGAGATCTCGCATTACCTTACTCACCAAGTTAGATGGTACGGCAAAGCCATAACCTTGATAACTGCCGCTTTGGCTAGCAATAGCGGTATTAATTCCAACCAGTTCGCCAGCCGTATTTACCAGCGGGCCGCCACTATTTCCTTTATTGATGGCAGCATCGGTCTGTATAAAGCTCTCAATACTAAACTGGCTCTGCGGGCCACCTGCAATATCTACTGCCCTGCTCTTAGCGCTCACTATACCTGCCGTTACTGTAGACCGAAGATGAAAAGGATTGCCAATGGCCAGCACCCATTCGCCTACATCAACCTGATCGGAATTGCCAATAGTAATAGAGGGTAAATTTTGACCGTCTATTTTAAGAATGGCCAAATCTGTTGTGGGATCGGTACCGACCACTCGGGCCTCATAAAGTCGCTTATTATTTAAAATAACAGAAATACCATCATTAACGGCGTCGTCGATCACATGATTATTCGTTACGATATATCCGTTAGACGAGACAATTACGCCCGAACCTACCGTTTGTGCACGCCGTGAGCGAAAGCGATCCCAAAAGCTATCTTCTTCCTGCCCTCTTCTATCTCCATCATCAAGAGAAATTATTGTACTTATATATACTACGGTGGGTATAACACGGTCGGCTACATTTTTAAACAGAAACCGGTCATCCATCTTTTCCAAGTCGGCATCAGAGAAAAGCGGGGTGTCGCTGCGTTTAACTTCGGTAAACTCAACATTCGATTGATCGTTCACGAACTGCCCTTGCTGCAGCATCACAAATACGCCACCAATTAAGATGCCAATAAGCACCAGCAAAATACCTGTCAGTAAGCGGTTGCGTTTGTTCATAGTCAGGCCTGTAAAATTTGTTCGAAAATGGCGTCCGATTTCCGGCTTCTAAGCCCCTCTACGTGAAACTTCAGATACCGGTCTAATTGATTAACCAAATCTTTGAGCTCACCGTTTTCGAAAGTTATGGAAAATACGGCCGAATTCCGTGACTGCAGTGTAAGCACAATATAATGATACTGATTTTTGCTCAATTTGTAACTATGCGACGATACGCTTTGTGCACTTACCAATCCGGAATCAAGGTTGATATACTGCTTGCCGGGATTTTTATGGTCCTCAGCGGGCTCAAGCTGCAAGCCAAATCCCATTAGGTCGGCCAGGCGTATTTGCAGATAGGGAAAAAACCCGGGCCGGCTCAATATCGGTGTCGTTCAGCCAGATTAAGAATTCTTTAGTAAAATCGAAGAAGCGGGTGGTTGACTTCATTATCATGCAAGAGCTGGGTGATCAGCTCCAAGGCCGACATAGCAGTTGCCA
>NNSL01000426.1 GCA_003123965.1 Balneolaceae bacterium SMO_bin1 | reverse complement strand
ACCAATTAACTTTGAAACGGTCTTTCCCTATCTGATTTTTCGCTACAATTTATTACCTTAAACGCCTGTTTTAAGCTGCAGCAGAGCTGCGATCCAATTCTCAATTCTTTATTGCTAATTCTTAATTGATTTACCGTGAGTGACCAAAAAATTATATTCTCGATGGTGGGTGTCAGCAAGGTGTACAAGCCCAATAATTACGTACTCAAAGACATCTATCTTTCCTTTTTCTACGGCGCAAAAATCGGCGTGCTCGGCAATAACGGCGCCGGTAAAAGTACGCTGTTAAATATTATCGCCGGCAATGACGAGGACTACCTCGGCGAAATTTCGCGCAACAAAGGCATCAGCTTTGGCATGATGCCACAGGAACCAAAGCTCGACCCCAGTAAAACCGTGCGTGATGTGGTGGAAGAAGGCGTGCAGGAGCAGATTGATCTGCTGCAAGAATATGAAGCAGTAAATGAAGCTTTCGGCGAACCGGACGCCGATTTCGACAAGCTTATAGCCAAGCAGGAAAAACTGCAGGAAAAGATTGAGCATCTTGGCGCCTGGGATCTCGACAGCAAGCTGGAGCAAGCCATGCAGGCTCTGAGAACCCCGCCCGGCGACACTTCCGTTGAGGTACTTTCCGGCGGTGAAGCCCGCCGCGTAGCCCTTTGCCGCTTACTGCTAAAAAAGCCCGACGTGCTCCTGCTCGATGAGCCCACCAACCACCTTGATGCGGAATCGGTAGCGTGGCTGGAACAGCACCTGGCGCGGTATGAAGGCACCGTCATCGCCGTCACCCACGACCGCTATTTCCTGGATAATGTGGCGGGCTGGATTTTGGAACTCGATCGCGGTGAGGGCATCCCCTTCGAAGGAAACTACAGCTCGTGGCTGGAACAGAAAAAGAAGCGCCTGGAGCAGGAAGAAAAAGAGGAATCAAAACGCCAGAAAACACTGCAGCAAGAGCTCGAATGGATTCGCCAAAACCCGAAAGGCAAGCGCACCAAGAGTAAGGCGCGCATCAACAAGTATGAAGAGTTGTTGAGCCAAGAGCGCGAGAAAAAACGGGAAGAGATGGAGATTTTCATCCCGAGTGGTCCGCGCCTGGGCGATAAAGTAATTGAAGCTAACAATGTGAGCAAAGGTTACGATGATCGCCTCTTGATTGAAGACATGAACTTTAGTCTGCCGCCGGGCGGCATCGTAGGTGTAATTGGTCCCAACGGCGCCGGAAAATCTACGCTCTTTAAAATGATTACCGGAGAAGAACAGCCCGACAGCGGTGAAATTGTGCTCGGCGATACCGTAGAGCTTGGCTATGTAAACCAAAAGCGTCCACTCGATCCCGAGAAAACGATCTGGGAAGAAATATCAGGCGGCAAAGAAACCGTAAAGCTGGGCAACCGCGAGATGAATTCCCGTGCATATACCGCCCGCTTTAACTTTAGTGGCAGCGACCAGCAGAAACGCTGCAGTGAAATATCAGGCGGCGAACGTAACCGCGTGCATTTAGCTAAAATGCTGAAGGAAGAAGCCAACGTGCTGCTGCTGGATGAGCCCACCAATGATCTGGACGTGCATACGCTGCGCGCCCTCGAAGAAGCCCTGCTCGATTTTGCGGGATGCGCTGTGGTCATTTCGCACGACCGGTGGTTCCTTGATCGTATTGCCACCCACATGCTGGCTTTCGAAGGCAACAGCCAGGTGTACTGGTTCCAGGGCAACTACAGCGAGTACGAGGAAAATCGCGAACAACGGCTGGGATCCAAATATCACCCCGAGCGCGTGCAGTACAAAAAGCTAATGCGGGAGTGATTTCAATTCGGAATTAAGAATGAAGAATTACGAATTCTTTGAATCTTGACAGAAGAAGCAACCATATAAATGTGCTTTTTCTGTTCGTCCCAGAAAAGCATTTCTGGAAGCGAAGCTCATGGCGATAAATAACCCGCCGTGCGAATCAAGAAAAAACATTTATGAACGGTAAGCTTTTCTGACCGCTGCATTTTACCAACGCTCCAAAAAAGATTGGCCTGATAACTTTTTGTTTGAATGAGGCTGGCAGAGATGGATTCAAATAGGAAGCCTGCCGCCAGCCGAATGAGTTCAAAGTTTTCTTGAACTTCTCGTGCCTTTTGGGTCAAGCCAAAAGGTACATCCACCAATATGGCGTTAAAATTGGGCCATCTGTCTTTGAATTAACCCATATCCAACCTTTTAAAATACTGTAACACTAACCCGTAATCTTCGTGTACTAAACGCTCAACAATCTTTCATCAACATATTTCTGATATGACTAATTTGTCAGATCATCCCAAGTCATTTTCGATCTTATTATTCACAATCGTTTTCCTTGTTTCCATCAGCACAGCTTATGCGCAATACGGCCAAACCAGCAAGCGCGATACACTTACCAACACCGTGCTCATTCATCCCGTTATTGATGCCGAATTTATTTACTCCGGGGAACATACTTATAATCCAGATCTACGCAATGGGGACCAGCTTGCCCGCGATTTTGTTGTTGGGGAATTAACTGAGAAAGGATTCACGGAGCCGTTTAAGACGGACGGTTCAACCAATAGCGACTGGTACGGCTGGCGCAGCGATGTACTGGCGCCTATCAGCGGAAAGGTTACCCGAGTTGAACATCCCAGCTCAACCAACACTCCCGGCACAATGAACCGCGAAGCGCAACCGGGACTCATTTTCTTTGAGCGTAATGGCGTGACGGTAATTTATGTGCATCCGCGTGAGATTGAGGTTGAAGAAGGCGACCACGTTAAGGCTGGAGAAGTGGTTGCAAAAGTGGGCAATAACGGCACTTCCCGCAATCCGCACATTCATGTGGGCGCTTGGAAAGGCGAAACACCGCTGCAAATACAGGTGGACCTATATGCCGTACACCGAGGAGCCACAGACTCTGTCGAAACGGATAAATAATTGATCTTCTTGAGGGAGCGGGCGTTTTATTTTCCGACTCCGGTTCCCTCATTTCTTTAATTCAGGCTACTGTTTCAAAAGTGGCAGATTACCGTCGCCATCACTCTCCTTCAGCTCAAAACCCCACTTTTTGAGCATTGGCATTTCGAGAGATTCATCGCGGTACTCATCAGGAATCAGAATTGGGATACCATAAATTACCGGAAAATAGCGGCTGCATTGCGGACAGCTCATGAGCGCCTCGATAATTTCACCGTCCTCAGTTTCGGTAAAAATGTTGATGTCAAGATCCTGCTTGTCAATCGGGCAGCACAGTTTTTGTAAAGCTCGTTCGTCATAATTTTCTTCAATTACTTTACTTGTCATCTCGATTGAAAGGAGAGATCTTTGTTTAATATCAAAACACAGATTTCTCGCGTCGCTCGAAATGACAGGTTAATTTATTTTCGTTTTATCTAATGCTTGTTGGTAATCCGATGTCTTGTGTTTTGGTTCATCCGCATTTAAGATGCCTGAAATTACAGCCACCCCTTCGAAGTCCAGATCTTCCAATTCATTAATTTTTTCCGGGGTGATACCGCCGGATACAAACAATGGCAGGTCGGTTATCTCTCGGGCTTTTCGTACCGTTTCGGGTGATACAATTTCGCAGCTTCCTACCGAGGGCGACGGAAACATGGCGCAAAACGAGATATAATCGAAGCCGTTTTCATCCGCCCAACGAATGGTTTCCAGGTCATTCCCGCATGTGAGTCCGGCAATAAATTCACGATCAATCTCTTCTTTTATCTGGCTGAAATTATCAGGCACGCTATCAAAATGAACCCCGTCAAGCGGTGAGGTTTTCAGCAATTCCCAATCATCATTTATCAAAACCGGTACTTCGTAGAGGCGTGCCAAATCGAGGATAGCGGCGATAAGTTCTTCCTTTTTATCCCTGTTAAAATCATCAGGCCAATTGTTCCAAATTTGCAGAATGCCCACGCCGCCCTTCGAGCGCTTGGCGGATTTTTTCCAGTAAAATTGTTTTCTCTACGGCAGGATCAATGACCAAGTAAATGCCGTTTAGTTTCGGTTTGCTCATTTCCATCCTTTCTCCATTGCCTTAAAAAATGCATTCCAATACGGGTCGTGCCCGTCAAATTCGAATAAATTTTCTTTTCCATTTTCGATGAGAATATTTCCTTCATCGGCCGATGTCCATTCACCAACTACCGCGGCCGGGATATCTTTGCTTTGCAGATGATCAATCAATACATCTTCCCTGCCATTCTTCACCGCCATAATCATCGAGCCAGCACCCACACAGCGGCGGTGATCGATATCAAAAACCTCACAAATGCGCTTGGGCGCTTCACCGGCAGGAAGAGCCTCACTTTCAACGCGAAACCCACACCCCGACGCCTCGGCCATTTCAGCCATTCCACCCAGCAGGCCGCCTTCAGTCACATCGTGCATGGCTTTTAGTTCTGTTTTGGCATCAAGAACTTCGGCGGCTGTCAAGGCATCTTGCAGTGAGGAGGTCCGATAAAAGTTTTTGCAACCCTGCTGATATATTTCTTTCTCCGCATTCTTCCTTTTACGGTTTCGGGAAAACTTTTTGCCAGAATAGATGAAGCCGTGAGTGCGCTTTCTTTAGTAATTACAATTTTATCGCCCGGCTCTGCGCCATCGCCGGTTATAATTTGATTCAGCGGCGCCTGCAAAAACATGGTGCCCGCACCCGGCATCGTCGACTGCTGTCCCGGTACCTGCGCGGTGTGCCCGCCGGTAATGGCCACGCCGATATCATCACAAAAAGTATGAATGTAATTCCAGTACTCTTTGAATTGCTCCAACGGAAAATCATCCGGCAGGTTCAACACAAATTGCGCGTATTGCGGGGCGAAACCTGTTGTTGCCATATCGTTGGCCAGCAGATGTACCGAAAGCCAGGCAGATTCTTTCAAACCCAGCGAGGGAATTAGCGAAAGCGGGTCGCTGGAGGTTGCCAACCCTTGCCCGTTACCAAGGTCAATCACAGCCGTATCAACGCCGAACTTCGGTCCCTTCAGGACTTCATCACGGTTTCGACCTGTTTTGGGCTGCAACACTTCACGGAAAAGGTCACTGCGTATCTTTCCGCTGCTGTCTTCGAATGCACTCATTTTGGTTGAAAGTTGAAGGTTAAAGATTTCTCAAGACTCATGACTCAAAACTCATCACTCCACATCTGTCAGCTTTACGTGCAGTGCAAAAAAGTCGCC
>NNSL01000164.1 GCA_003123965.1 Balneolaceae bacterium SMO_bin1 | reverse complement strand
TGGCCGTAATGATGGGCGGTCGCGCGGCCGAAACCCTCATTTTTGATACCGCCACCAGCGGTGCCGCAAATGATCTGAAACAGCTAACTGAACTGGCCCGCAAAATGGTGCTTGACTGGGGCATGAGCGACAAGTTCGACAACATGGCCTTTGGCGGGCAGCAGCAACAGGTATTTCTCGGTGAAGAAATGGGCCAGCAAACAGACTACAGCGACAGCACCGCTCGCGAAATTGACCAGGAAGTACACCGGATTGTGAGAGAGGCGTATGAAAAAGCTCTTTCCACTCTTAAAGAAAACCATGATGTGCTTAAAAAACTTGCTGAAGAGTTACTGGAGAACGAAGAAGTTGAGGGAGCAAAAGTCATGGAATGGCTCAACGGTGACGATGAAAACAAGCAGGAAGAGGAATAAATTATATATTAATCACGTCAAATAAACTCAAATTAAACGGGATAAGGTATGTGGAAAGAATTTAAAGAGTTTGCTGTAAAAGGAAATGTTGTTGACATGGCGGTGGGTATTATCATCGGGGCGGCATTTGGCACCATTGCCCGGTCGCTCGTAAATGATGTCATTATGCCTCCTATCGGATTACTTCTGGGCGGTGTAGACTTTTCAAACCTGTTTATTGTTCTAAAGGAGGGTACGGTACCTGCGCCCTATGAAACAGTAGCAGCAGCCAGTGAAGCAGGAGCCGTAATCATTTCATACGGAACCTTCATCAACACGGTGGTTAGCTTTTTAATTGTAGCATTTGCCGTTTTTCTGCTGGTTCGGTACATCAATCAGCTAAAGCGCGTAGAAGAGGAAACGCCTAAACCACCACCTACCGTAAAGAAATGCCCATACTGCGTATCGGATATTGCCATTGAGGCGACACGATGCCCGAACTGCACTTCGGAACTGCCTACAGAAAGCGTAGATTTATTACCACTTATAAACAATGAGTATGGAGCCCGGATCAGGTCGGGCTCTTTTTTATTTGGAAACCTTTGGCATCAAACAAACATAAATACCAAGAGGCTGTACATTATTGCCGCGAGACCAGCGGCCGTAAGAGCCAGTGGAATTTGGGTATAGACGTGATCCATCAAATCACAACCCGTTGAAAGTGACGAAAGTATTGTAGTATCGGATATGGGGGAGCATTGATCGCCGAACACACTGCCGCCTACTACCGCTCCAAAGCAAAGGGTGATGAAGAATTCATCGGGCAATACGGCCCACGCCAGCGGCATCGCTACCGGAAAAACAACGGCGTAAGTGCCCCACGAAGTGCCGGCCGAAAAGGCAATGATCATACAAAGCAGCATAAGCAAGCCCGGGAGCATAGCAGGCGTTACAGCATCACCCAGCAAGGTGACAACGTAGTCAGCTGTACCCACCGATTCGGCTACGCTTTTTAAGGTTACGGCCAGCGCCAGAATAATGGCACCTATAGTTACCCCTTTGCAGCCGTCCACAAAACCGTCGATGGCGGTTTGCAGATCCATGCCTTTGGCCAGGGCAATAAAAATACCTGCCAATACGGCCAGCACAAAGGCCTCCGCGATGAGCAGTGTCGGCTCGTCAGATCCCAAATAAATCCGGGTGTATATATAGGGAATAATTGCCACCCCAAGCAAGGTGCCAATGGGCCCGAAAAAGTCGAATAAACCCGGCTTGTAACTTTCGGGTATTTTCATATCCGTAAGCTCCCGGGCGGTCATGGGCTCTGCATCGTCCCGATCGAGCTTGCCGGTTTCCTTTGAGCGCTTGATGGCCGCACGCATCTTTTTGCCGGGTACCCACGGCAGCAATTCCCACGCAAAAAGCAGGGTGATAAGAATGGCAAAAATGGCATAAAAATTATAGGGAATAGCACTGATAAAAAACTGTACCACGTCCTGCTGTGTCTCAAAAAGCGGTATTGTGCCTACTACCAAACCCGCAATATAAAAAGGCCATACATTAAACGGGATAACCGTAGCGGCAGGCGACGCTGTAGAGTCAACCATATAGGAAAGCTCCTCGTGTGATACGCCCTGCTTGTCGGCAATGGGACGCACCGTGGCACCGGTGAGCACTGTACTTATAGTACCGCCCTGATGAAAGATGAGGCCCATCATCCATGTAAAAAACTTGGCGGTTTTTGGTCCGCGTACAATCTTACTCCCCGCCCACTCAGCAAATTTTTCTGCTCCGCCTGTTCGGGTCCAGATACCAATTAAACCACCCAGCGACCATAGATATACGAGCAGGATAAGCGCAAAATCTTCGGTACCGATGGATGGTAGCAGATAGGCATCAACCAAATTCAAATTCCCGGAGATAATACCGCCCAGTGCAATACCTACAAAAAGCGAGCTGATAACCTCTTTGGTATAAAATGCCAGAAAAATGGCTACGAGCGGCGGCATTATTGACCAGAAACCGTAATTTTCGCCCGTTTGCGGGAAGTCTCCTGCAAACACAAGCCCCAGCGCCAACACGATAAAAGTGATGGCAAGATTGATGCGGTTCCCTTTTGAAATTGATGCCAGCCACGAATTTTCAGAATCAGCCATTGGATAAATTTTATTACGGAATTGGGTTCAGCCCGGTGTGCTGCAAGCAGCTTCTAAAGTGAAGAAAAGGAACCATCAAATCAAGGTTGAACCGGGTAAGTCAGCTTATAAATTGTAAAACATGGGCGTATTTTTGTCTCTTGGGTCGGGTTCTCTATATTCATGGAAACAGTTTGTCATATTACCAAAGGGATATGAAACAGGAGTCGCCGGCCTTTTTTGATTACCTGCGCAGTGCTGCTGCAGTGCTCGTTTTCTTTTTTGTGCTGCTGCTGGCTACGCCCATTATTCTTGTTCTGCTTTTAATTTCAGGGGGAAAACTCACCAACTTCATTATTGAACATATTGCACCTGCAATTGCCAAGCCGGTTCTTAGTACGTTGGGTATTAAATTTCAGGTAAAGCACCACGGTCAGCCTGTTCAGCAACCTGTTGTGTATATCATCAATCACAGTTCAACCATTGATCTGCTCACTATTCTAGCACTGGGTCTGCCGCGTGTGCGTTTTGTGGCCAAGTGGGAGCTGCAATACAATCCCATTTTTTTTCTGCTCGGGCGCCTCACTGGGCAGGTATTTATCAAACGACAAAAATCAGAGAAAGCAGTTCAAACTTTGCAGAAGGCTTATAAGCGGCTAAAAAACAATGAAATATCAGTACTTCTGGCGCCCGAAGGCTCTCGGAAACATCCCGGTATTATTGGCCCGTTCAAAAAGGGGCCGTTTCGTATGGCCATGGATTTAGGCTATCCCATAGTGCCTATTTATTTTGATGGTAACCGACGCCTGAGTGCCGGCGGATCACTGGTTGGAAAACCGGGAGATATAACTGCGCATATTTATGCTCCTGTTGATACGTCAAATTGGAGCCTCGATACGCTAGAACAACATATACGAGATGTGCGTCAGCGGTACCTGCAGTGGGCGGGCGTAGAGGATGATCCCATTGAGGCCGAAATAAAAGAAAAGCAAATGCAGGAAAAAACGCGCGGGGAAGCTCTATGAAAAACGTTGAAATTAAAGCGCGCTGTCGCAATCAAAATCACATCCGAGAAGTGTTAAGCCAGCATGGCGCTGATTACAAAGGTACTGACCACCAAATTGATACCTATTTCCGGGTCAACAACGGCCGGCTAAAACTTCGGGAAGGCACCATCGAAAACAGCCTTATTTATTATCAGCGGCCCAACTCGGCATCACCCAAGCAATCGAATATCAATCTGGCAAAACTTCAGAAAACCGAGGCACTCAAAGACGTACTCACCGCTGCCCTCCCGGTATGGGTCACCGTTGATAAGCAGCGCGAAATATACTTTATCGATAATGTGAAATTTCACATCGACGAGGTGCAGCAGTTGGGCTCATTTGTTGAAATTGAGGCGATCGATGAGAACAATTCAATTAACGCAGAGAAATTACACGAACAGTGCAACCGCTACATGCAACTTTTTGATATATCAGAACAGGATTTAATTGCAGAATCGTATTCTGATTTACTTGCCGCTCAACTTTGAATTTACACCATGGACCGAAGTCAACTTTTACAGGAACTAAGTGACGAATTGCACTGGGATGTCATCGTAATTGGCGGTGGAGCCACCGGCCTGGGAACGGCCGTAGAAGCGGCTTCACGCGGCTATAAAACCCTGCTGCTGGAGCAACATGATTTTGCTAAAGGTACGTCGAGTCGCAGCACCAAGCTGGTACACGGAGGTGTGCGCTATCTGCGCCAAGGCAACATAAAGCTGGTGAAAGAAGCACTGCACGAACGCGGGCTGATGCATCAAAATGCGCCACATCTGGTTAAAAACCTTTCGTTTGTAGTGCCGGCTTACCGCTGGTGGGAAGGGCCGTTCTACGGACTCGGTCTCAAAATTTACGATGCCATGGCTGGCGACCTTGGCCTGGGGCCTTCGCAACTACTCTCCAAAAAAGAGACGCTGCAGCATATTCCTACGCTGGAAACCGAAGGCCTCGACGGCGGCATTATGTACCACGATGCCCAGTTCGACGATGCCCGCATGGCTATCACCCTTCTGCAAACACTGTTCGATGAAGGCGGCACGGCCCTTAATTACATGAAGGTGACAGACCTGCTTAAGTCCGATACAACAATAAGCGGTGTGCTAGCAAAGGACCAGGAAAGTGGCAATAGTTTTAAAATTGAAGCAAACGTGGTAATAAACGCCACTGGTATTTTCACCGACGATATTCGTCAGATGGATGATCCTGAGACCTCGGCCATTATGCAGCCCAGCCGAGGTGTTCATATTGTACTCAACCAGAAATTTCAGCCGGGCAACAGCGCAATTTTGGTACCACGTACCGACGATGGCCGCGTGATCTTTGCTATACCGTGGCAAGACCGCATACTCATTGGCACTACCGATATTCCTATTAAAGAACCGGCCCTGGAACCTGAGCCTACATCCGAAGAAATTGACTACCTGCTCAAATATGCCGGTAAATATCTCACCGGCGATCCCACCCGCGGAGATGTACTCAGTGCCTGGGCCGGTATCCGTCCCCTGGTCTCAACCAATCCCGAAGACGACACCGCCGACATCTCCCGCGACCATACGCTTATCACCGACCCATCGGGCCTTGTAACAATTACCGGCGGGAAATGGACCACCTACCGTCTGATGGGCGAAGATACCG
>NNSL01000456.1 GCA_003123965.1 Balneolaceae bacterium SMO_bin1 | reverse complement strand
GATGGAGATTGATTGGTATTTGGCGCTTAGCGCAGTACTATTTTGTATTGGAATGATAGGCGTTCTGATTCGGAAAAACGCCATAGTTATATTTATGTGCGTAGAGCTGATGTTAAATGCAGTGAATCTTTCTCTGCTTTCCTTTAGTAGTTACCACGGCAACATCGATGGACAAATTCTTGTGTTCTTTTCGCTGGCGATTGCAGCTGCAGAGGCCGTCGTGGGGCTGGCCATCATTATAGCTATTTTCCGCAATAATTTGTCGGTTGATATCAGCGAAATTAACCTGCTGCGCTGGTAGCTTAGATTACGTTATCACGCATTTTTATCACCTAATATGGAATGGGCTGAATAAGGAGATGGATCACGGAAATCAGCAATTTTTAGAAGCAGAGAGAGGCTGCCCGACAGGGCATTTTACTCTTTACCTTCACTCACTTTTTTGTATCTTTGCCCACTACATTTTTTCTATGTGTTTAAACGATGCCGGCACAGAATTGGCGTCGATAAATAATTCAGAATTACAATAAATGGATTCCGCTACAGCGCTTGTAAGTTTAATTGTTGGCTTGCCCCTAATCGGGTTTATTGTAAATGGGTTGATGGGATTATCGTCGGAATCGTATCGCCGGCGCAAGACACTCATCGGTACCATTGCCAACCTGTCTGTGCTGGTTCCATTTCTAATTGCGTTCTACTTTTTCTTAAACATGGGCCAGAATTCCGAGCCCATTTTTGCCACACTTTTCACCTGGATTGAAGCCGGAAGCTTCAGCGTCGATATCGCCTACCAGATCGACCAGCTTTCCATTTTAATGACGCTCGTGGTAACCGGCGTCGGGTTTTTGATTCACCTCTATTCCATCGGCTACATGTGGCATGATGACGGGTACTGGCGCTTTTTTGCCTACCTGAACCTCTTTATATTCGCCATGCTGAATCTTGTGCTGGCCGATAACCTGTTGCTGTTGTTCTTAGGCTGGGAGGGCGTAGGACTTTGCTCCTATCTGCTTATCGGTTTCTGGTATACCGAAATGGCGAATTCAAGCGCGGCTAAAAAAGCATTTGTATACAACCGAATTGGCGACTTTGCCTTTCTGGTAGCCATGTTTATGATTTTTCAATATGTAGGCAGCCTTCGGTTTGAAGATATTCTAGGCAGCCTTGCCGCTATTCCTGCCGAGCAGCAATTCTGGATTGGATTCTTGATGTTCATCGGGGCGACCGGGAAAAGTGCGCAAATTCCGCTTTTCGTTTGGCTGCCCGATGCCATGGCAGGTCCCACGTCCGTTTCGGCTCTTATTCACGCGGCGACCATGGTTACCTCCGGTATATATTTGATTTCCCGACTGTCGCCAATGTTTGTAATGTCGCCCGAGCTGATGCTGATCATTGCTGTAATTGGTGCGCTTACCGCTGTAGTGGCCGCAACCATTGCGCTCACACAGAATGATATCAAACGCGTGCTGGCCTATTCAACAGTTTCTCAGTTGGGATATATGTTTTTAGCACTGGGATCCGGCGCGTTTACCGCGGCCATGTTTCATGTTGTAACACACGCATTTTTCAAAGCGTGTTTGTTCCTTGGCTCCGGTTCAGTAATTCACGCCATGGAGCACGTTGAGCACGGATTGCATGAAGATGGGAAAGACGTCCACTTTGATCCACAAGACATGCGCAATATGGGCGGTTTGAAGGAGTATATGCCCGCAACGTATAAAACCTTTTTACTGGCTACTATTGCTATTGCCGGTATTCCGCCGCTGGCCGGATTCTTTTCCAAAGACGAAATTTTAGCATACACATTTAATGCAGGTTTCGGTGAATTTGCCGGCGCGTTGTACTTCTTACTATGGTGCGTGGGTATAATAACGGCATTCCTGACGGCTTTCTACATGTTCCGGCTTACTTTCGGTACCTTCAATGGTCCATTTAAGTTGCCTTCCAGAATCAAAGAGGCAGCAGGTGCTGAAAAATATCTGCACGAAAGCCCCAAGAGTATGACGATACCGCTGTGGACGTTAGGTGGTTTATCGGTTGTGGGTGGATTTCTTGGCGTTCCCAACTTTTTACTGGCTACATTTACACATGAAGAAGAGCATATCAACCTGCTGCACAACTGGTTATATAATATTAATGCAGATTATGATTTAATTTTATCCCATGGCGTTGAATGGTTATTGATGTTCATTTCTATTGCGATTGCAGTTAGCGGGGTTTGGGTTGCATATCGTATGTATGGCGATGGCGCCACCGAAGAGTCAGACGCATCACTAAGCGATCGATTTGGCGTGTTGTATCAAACCTGGAAAGAAAAATACAGCCTTGATGAGCTATACGAAGGTACGGTTGCTAGTCCGCTTGTACGTTTTTCTGATCGCGGACTGGCCAAGTTTGACATGAAGATTGTTGACGGTATAGTGAATTCCACTGGCGGAATTGTACGCCTGTTTGGCAGTATATTTCGATATGTGCAAACCGGTGTAGCATCCACATATGCACTTGCGCTGGTGATTGGTGTGATATTAGTATTAAGTTTGTTGATCCTGTAAATAATTGAGCGAATGGAGTTATTGCTAAACATTTGTATTTATCTGCCGCTTGTCGGTATTCTGGGTATCCTCATTACCCGTAACGATCAGGCCGTGAAGTGGATCAGCCTTATAGCTACCGCGGCGACATTTATCTTGTCACTGCCGCTGCTTTTCAATTTTGATATTGCGAACTCAGCAGCCCAGCAGTATTTAACAACGGGCAGTGCCATTATTCCTGGCTTAGATATCAAGTATCTGGTTGGCCTTGATGGTTTTAGCTTGCTGCTATTTATGCTGACAACCCTTTTTGGTCCCATTGTAGTGCTTTATTCCTGGGACTCAGTATCAAAGCACCTGCCGGGATATTATGCCATGCTGCTGCTGTTGCAAACGGCCTCCATGGGATTCTTCGCCTCGCTTGATCTGATCATATTTTACGTATTTTTTGAGATTTCACTAATACCGATGTATTTCCTCATCGGAATTTGGGGCGGAGAAAATCGCATTCACGCTACCATTAAGTTTTTCATTTACACGTTTGTCGGCTCACTGATTATGCTGGTTGGCCTTATTTACGTGGGCTACGATGCCGGAGCAGTAATGGGAGGCGTAGATTTCACCGCCGACTGGCGATTCTTATCAAGTGAAGCCTATCAAATTGGGTTGGTTGAACAAACCTGGCTATTCTTGTCGTTTGCACTGGCATTCTGTATTAAGGTGCCGCTGTTTCCATTTCATACATGGTTGCCTCATGCACACACGCAGGCGCCTACGGCGGGATCAGTTGTACTTGCGGCTATTATGCTGAAAATGGGTACCTATGGTTTGCTTCGAGTTTGCCTGCCTATTTTCCCGAATGCTTTTATGACATTTGCGCCTTATCTGGCTACGCTTGCCGTAATAGGAATTATTTATGGTGCCCTCGTAGCCATGGTTCAGAAAGATGTAAAAAAGCTGGTTGCCTATTCATCAGTTAGTCACCTTGGCTTTGTTGTTCTCGGCTTGTTTGCCTTTAACACTATGTCGGTGCAGGGTGCACTTATACAGATGGTAAATCACGGACTTTCTACTGGTGCCTTATTCTTGATAGTGGGTATGATTTATGACCGCACGCACACCCGTTTGATTAAGGATTATGGGGGCATTTCAAAGGTTGTCCCGGTATTTGCCGTTATGTTCATGATATCAACACTTGCGTCTATTGGCTTGCCGGGATTGAACGGATTTATTGGTGAGTTTTTGATTTTGAATGGTGCGTTTAATTCTACTGTGATACCTCAAAACGTATTTGCAGTGATAGCCGCCAGCGGCGTAATTTTGGCAGCTGTGTACATGCTGTGGATGTTCCAGCGCGTAATGTTTGGACCTATTACTAATGAGTCAAACAAAAACTTGGTTGACCTTAATGCGCGTGAAATTGGTATTCTTGTACCGCTCGTAATCCTGATGTTCTGGATCGGCATTCGTCCGGTTGATTTTCTGCAATACTCCGAGCAGCAGGTGAGTGAAGTAATAGAAACATCTAAAGAAAAGAGTGTTGCTGTACGTCAGGCGGCCAACCCCAATGAACTTCCGGCTTGGGCTTCAGAAATTTACGACGTAACCGAAGAACTGGCATCTCAATCTAAATAATCATTGTTATGGCAGATCCACTTAACGACTCCAAAATTGAAGAAGAATTGCAATCGCTGCACGGCTGGCGCCACGAGGATAACAAACTCAAAAAAGAATATGAGTTTGAGGACTTCCGCGAGGCGATGACCTTTATCACGCGTATTTCCTTTTGAGGCTGAAGATCAGGTGCATCATCCTGAGATTTTTAATGTGTATAACACGGTTAATATTGCGCTAACTTCACACGACGCCGGCAATAAAGTGACCGAAAAGGACGTCGAGCTCGCAAAAACGATCGAGACTATTTCTAATATCTTTGCTTAATGGACTACCTTCACAACATTAGTACATTTCTACCCGGTATCATCGTTGGTATCGCCGGGCTCATAGCCGTTGTCATCGATTCGTATAAAGATGACCACAAAGGCATTCTTGGGCTGACAATAGTATCACTCGTTGCCGCGCTCATAATTTCCATATTTGATATGTTCGGGCCGGTAGGTGAATCGTGGGCCGGCATGATTACCTATGGTGGGGTAGCAGCCTTTGGAAATACGGTAATACTCCTTGGTACACTATTCTGTGTACTTATATCAAACGAATACCTGGAAGCGATTGACCATAACTTTGGGGAAGTGTATGCTATGGTCCTTTTTGCTACCACAGGTATGCTTGCTTTGGCAAGTGCGAACAATCTAATCATGATTTTTCTCGGGCTTGAAACCATGTCCATCTGCCTTTATGTGCTGGCTGGTATCATAAAAGAGCGTAAAACAGGGGCTGAAGCGGCGCTCAAATATTTCTTGTTAGGGGCATTTTCAACGGGCTTTTTGCTGTACGGAATGGCGCTGCTTTACGGTGCAACCGGATCGCTCGATATTCAGGAAATTTGCCAACGCAGCTAGTAGTGATCTTCTTTTTGTAGCTGTGGCGGGCTGCTTTTGGTTGGGTTCTTCTTTAAAATTTCAGCGGTACCATTTCACATGTGGACGTCCCGACGTGTACGAAGGTACGCCCACCACGCTTACTGCTTACATGTCAACGGCTTCGAAATCGGCAACCTTTATTGCCTTTATTACC
>NNSL01000225.1 GCA_003123965.1 Balneolaceae bacterium SMO_bin1 | reverse complement strand
AAAACCGGCACCGAAGGGAACAGCAAAAATAGGTTGCGTTGCTCAACGTCACTATTTCGGATGCCTGAATTAAATTGAAGGAAATTCGCTCCAACACCTGCAGTAACATATGGATTTAAATCTGATTCACTGGCAAGCACTTTCCAGCGCAGCAGTTAGATTTAAGTTTAGATTATCTGTTTGGAACTGCGTGTTACGTTGTGAGAAATTATTGTCATTTGGACCGTTCGTACGATCAAGCTGCATGATTTTAGCTTTCAAAGCTACATCAAATGCAGGATTTAAGTACGCTGCAAGCCCAATTCCGTAGGTAAAATCAGCTTCGGAATACTCAAGTAACTCGTTCCCTAAGTCACCATTATAAGAACTTGTCCCCAAATCTACACTAAAATTAAATGGTTGCTCTGCGGTCTGTGCCTGAGTAATACTCACTCCCATAAGGAGTAAGAACATCAGCGATAGTGGTATCAATTTTTTCATAATAATGAAATTTACTTTATATGTTTAAAAGTTAAATCAGTCGATTTAGTTGTTGATATCCGTTGTTACAAAACTCAAATGATTAACAATAGTTCCCGATCTCATTTTAATTTCTCAAATATAAACGCTTTAAATTTACTTTAGCAAGCATTTAATTTGCAACCATCCGTTTTTACATCACAGAAAATCAAGCAGTAATATAGGAATATATTTTGTTATATCAATTAGTTAAGAGCCTTAATAAAAATTAGTTTACATCAAGAAGCCAGCCCTTCCAGCGCTCAATCTGCCCTAACCTTTGCTGCTGTTTCAGGCGCAGGGTTAAATTATTAAGGTGTAATAACCACCATTCTGCCAATTCCGTTCGCTCTCTAAAAGCCAGCCACTCAATAAGATCTATGTACGTGTTAAAATATTCCGGGTCCAGCATTGAACTATCAATTAGCGAGGCATAGCGTTCAACCAACGGCCACTGCTCCTTTTTGAGGGCCTCTGCCAAAGCACGAACCTGGGTACGGTGAAACAGTGACCTGTAAGTGGAATCGCTTACTGTTTCCTCATTGTATATTATGGAGTGATAAAAACGCCACTGGGTTGAATCTTTCCTAAGCTGCAGCGCTTTATACAAACCAATATTACTTAAAGAATCTATATGCTGTTCTGCCGCCGTTACATATCGGGTTGCGCGCTGCATATTCCCATTCGCGGCAAAAGCATCACTATATAACAGTAATAAATCAGGCAATGTATCTGATATTGCCGCAGCCTGCTGTACTTTTTTATAGTTATTCTCTTTCAAGTTAAGATACGACCAGCGAGTTTTTAGTGAAGATGCTGCAGATTCACGAATCGCCTCATCCAGCACTTCAATGGCGCCGAGGGTATCACCGGTTGCCATAGATAACTGATACTGGTCTAGATAGCGGTCAAAAGCAGTCTGCACATGTGGACACTCTTTTTCAAAAAGTGAAGGTAAGCTGTACATGCGCTCTGCTAGAGCTTGGTCCACAGAATCAATTCGTACGGTATCGAGCGCCTGGTGCCAGCTTTCAATTAAATCTTCAAAGGGAAGTTTATAGGCATCTGCAATATCAGCAGTGCGGTAGGCAGTTTTAAAACTTTCAACAGGGTAAGTACTAAGCAAGTGCTGTACAAAAGAGCCGCTTTCGGTATAACTAACCGCAGAACTGCCCCCGTAAAATCCGGAGGGCGACAACGCCGACTGCATATCTGCGGCACTAGGATAAGGCTTTTTAGCCGCCACTATCTGATTAATCGTTGAAGTTGAGGTTTCATCTCCGGCTATTGCAACGGCTACTCCTTCTACCAAGCCGATGCTCCAGCTCGCATTAAAAAGTTTATTCCCAAACTGCTTGGCCAGCACATGAACCAACTCATGCTTTAGACTGGCCTCAACCTGCTGCCTGGCAATATGCAACTGGTCCTGACTAAGCCAAACAGGTACATAACTGGTGAATTTTGCTCCAACCAACGCCTTTTTTTGCCACGGATGCGCATATAAAAAACTTTCTATTTTACTTTGTGGAACAGAATCAAGATTCAGCGCGGCCGTAATTTGATCGTAGTAGAATTCATGTTTTTTGGCCAAGAAACTAATCTGCGCCTCGCTGTAAGCTTTTTCATTGTAATACAGCTCAAAATGTTCGGTTTCTTTTGTACCGCTAAGTTCTTGTTTTAAATACGTTCGCGGGGTGATAACTCCCATTTCTGGCAGGTTGAAATATCCGATAATCAATACAACGGATGCTCCAACAACAATTATTTTTGCGCTGGTTGATTTTAGAAATTCCGGCAAGTACCAAAAAAAGCTGCCCAAGCGAGGGTTAAACCCCGATATAAAACCAGGCTCCGCGTTACTTTTACGGTCTCATCATAAATAGGACCCGGCCAGCCACCCCATACTTGATTAAAAAATAGACTTGAGGCAGATTAAAAAATTCAACCAATAATACACCCACAGCAATAAATGCTAGGATAGCGACTGTGAATGAACGCCGATAAGGGAGGTGCCATTTTCGCAGCAAGCGGCCTAAACTATAGCCAAAGAGCACGCTTGGCACAGGGTACAAAATCCAGTAACCTATTCCATGCAAACTAAGGCAACCCGTAAATAGCGCATAAATCAATAATGGCACCCCCGCAATAAATAGAAAACCTAATATAGCTGCTATGCGGCGTGCATCCGATTTAGAATTGTGGCTTTTACACGCTGACCACCCTGCCCAGAAACAACCGACCAAGGCGGCCACCAGCGCTGATTCTATATGGAAATCACCCAGCAAGGGGACGGGCAAAACCATCACCCCAACGACCAGCGGTATGATATAAGTACGCGAATTTTTCATTGCCTAATGCTGAATGCAGGCCCAATATACCCACCAGATTAGCAAAAACTGTAACGGCAGGCGAATTAATGTGGCAATAAAATAAAAAGATGTGCCCCCGCGATTTTTATATGCCTCAATGGGCATATCAACATGAACGGTTAAAAATACTACCAGCAAGAGAATTATACCCCAGGCAGCCAGGTTTTTGTCTGTGAAATAAGTAGGCCAAGCCCGCCCAATATTTCAGCAACACCACTTATATATACCATTAGTTGATGCTTTGGTATGTAATCGGGCATAATACGCACATACATGCCGGGCTTGATGAAATGCATAATGCCAGCCAGCACAAAAAGGACGGCAATAACATACTGACTGAAAACCGGCTGGGCGATAAATTTTAACATGTAACTAACTTCAGTTTAAAATTGGCATCTACCTTAATCACCCCAACAAAAAACAAGTGGGGCTATTTCTTAAACAATGTACTCAATACAAACCAAATATTCTCTTTGCGCTCCATGAGGCGGCGCTTAAAGTATGGGAACCACATGGTTCCGTAAGGCACGTAAATACGGGCGTTGTAACCCTGACTGGCAAACTCTTCCATGGTTTCCTGGCGAAGCCCATACAGCATTTGAAACTCAAACCGTGCCTTGCCAATGTCATTTTCTTTGGTGTAGTTTTTGGTCCACTCAATCAGCTCATCGTCATGGGTGGCAATGCGCGGATAGGTGGTATTTTCGAGTAGGATTTTCGCATACTCTTTAAATGCATCACGAATGGCCGACATATTTTGCAGCGCAACGCGCTCGGGCTCTTTGTAGGCCCCCTTGCAGAGTCGTACATCCGCGCCCATATCTGCTAGCTCTGGAATATCTTCTTTCGTGCGGTGCAGATACGCCTGTATCACAATGCCCACGTGCTTGCCGTAATGCTTAAACGCTTCTTTATATATATCAATGGTAGCCTGAGTGTAATCAGAGCCCTCCATGTCGATACGCACAAACTGATCTAGTTCTCGGGCTACATCCAACAGCTTATGAAGGTTTTCTTTGCAATATTGCCGGTCAATATCCAGCCCCAGCATGGTGAGTTTTATAGAAATGGTGCTGTCGAGTCCGGCCTCATTAATTCCGCGAAGCAGATCAATATATTCCTTCACTGTTTCATCGGCCGTGGCACGGTCAGTCACGTTTTCGCCCAGCAGATCAAGCGTTACTTTTATCTCTTTCTGGTTAATCTGCTTCACTTTGGGAAAAGTCTGATCCAGGTTTTCACCGGCCACAAAACGCTTCGCTAAAATAAAAGGGAGCTTCATCAAAAGGGGATTCATTAAAATTACAGGGCAGCAAAAATAATAAATTGGTGCTAAAAGCGATAATCAAAACGCACCTTTTATATTACTGCATTTAAGCAGTTAAAACAGTATCGGCCCGGGCTTCGGTTCCGATTAATTGTAATGAAACCAAAATCCACTCGTCTCGTATTACCAAGCCACTAACCGCACAAAATAAGAGGAATATTATGACTGCAAGAAAAACGTTTATAACAAAAATGGTGATCGCATTTGGCATCTCACTTATGCTGATGCTCTGGGCTATAAGTACCGCCAATGCCATGCAGGCAAGCGGGGATGATCCTTACCGAACCGAAGAATTTTCAGTTAGCACCCCGGGTGAGCTCGAGGTACGCACCTCAGGCGGCCACATTACGGTTGAAGGATCAAATAGTGATCAAGTCCGCGTGGAAATGTACGTATACAAAAATGGAAATAACCTGCTCCCCTCCGACACGGACCTGGAGGAGTTTGAAATTGATATCCGGCAGGACGGCGACCGAATTATTGCCTCGGCTAAGCGCGAAAACAGCAACAGCTGGAAATTCTGGAGAAACAACAACACCTCCATTTCTTTCAAGGTGTTTACGCCTCGGCAGATGAGCACCGACCTTAAAACCAGTGGGGGACATATTAAAACCAGCGGCCTGGCCGGAAACCAGCAAATTGCCACCAGCGGCGGACATCTGAACCTCAGTGACCTTGAAGGGCAAGTTAATGCGCGTACTTCCGGGGGACACATCGACCTGGCAAATGTTTCGGGTGAAATTGAAGCACGTACCAGCGGCGGCCATATTTCGGCCCAAAATTCAACCGGCAGCCTTATGGTTCGCACCTCAGGCGGACACATTAACCTGGAAAATATTGCCGGAACCGTTGAAGCTTCCACCAGTGGCGGACGCATTTCGGCCAATATTACTGAAATGGGCGAATTTGCCCGGCTCCGTACCAGCGGCGGCAATGTTGATATTACCGTGCCCCGCAATATTGGGTTAAATCTTGATCTGCACGGCAGCCGCGTACGCACCCAGCTTGAAAATTTCTCCGGCTCCATGGAAGATGATGATATAC
>NNSL01000331.1 GCA_003123965.1 Balneolaceae bacterium SMO_bin1 | reverse complement strand
CCATGTGCTATCTTTAATTACTGGTTCTGTTAGATTGCTGAAAGTCAAAAAAGCTTTTTTGAATATTAAAGAGGAAAAAATCTATTAAGAAGGTTGATATGAATTAAAAATTAGTAAAAGTATTTAACTACAAAAGATTTACTCTATTATTTCTTAAATTATTACAAGACAACGCTCTAAACTCACACGAGGTGATTGCATATGACAAAAGCAGATATGGTTGATATTATTTCGTCTTCAACTGGTTTGACTAAGGTTGAGACCGAAGCTGTAGTTAATGGTTTTATGGAAACCGTTATCGATGCCATGAAGCGCGATGAGCATATTGAATTGCGCGGATTTGGAACCTTCAAGGTGGTTGAACGAGCACCGCGGGTAGCACGTAATCCCAAAACGAATGAAGAAATTCAGGTGCCGGCCCAGCATGTACCCGTTCTTAAAATGTCGAAAGATTTTCGAGATGCCGTAAATGAGGCATTAGACGAATAAGAATGAAAAAAGCACTAGAGTTTTGTATTATTAGTGCTAAGAAATTTAGTAATCATTAATAATTAAATAATCTTATCTATGCCAAGCGGAAAGAAGAGAAAACGTAAAAAAATATCGAAGCATAAGCGCAAAAAGCGATTGAGAAAAAATCGGCACAAGAAAAAGAAGTAAATTAACTTGGTTGCAAAAAAGGCCTTCATTTCTGAAGGCCTTTTTTATGATTCAGACTTTTTGAAAACCATTGCGTTAGGCTACGTTCTTTAAGGTACTGTCTGAAATACGACGAACTTTCTGAGATTTCAGCATCAGTTCGTGGACGCGATCTTTTACAAATGTGTGGGCTTCGTTCAAACTTTCAAGGTCTTCAAGCGAATATTGGAAGTAGGAGATAAGACTTACCGAAGAAAGTTGTTTATGCTCGGCGCTGCCTTCCATTTCAAGATGCCAACGGGTAATTATGTCGTCTTCAGCGAGCAGCTGGTTTACCTCTTCGCTAATCGCCTTCATCCACTTGCCGGCGTGCTCCATCCGTGTCGATCCTTCAGAGTCGGGAAGTGCAATTTCGGACTGTTGCTCATCAAAAACCCACATCATTTCAATATCAATCTTTGGCGTAATAGTAACGCTTTTTAACTTTTTTTCCTGAAGCATGGGGTGTTCTCCCAGGCCGTCAAGTTGCTGGGCCAGAACGGTTTCTCGAAATCGATCCCAGTCAAAATTAATGCAAACTTCTTTTATATAGTGGTGCTGGCTGCTTACATCAATTACAATTTCGAGTCCTGCTGCATTAATGCGATCTTCGTGCCATGTACGAAATGTTTTTAAATCTAATTCTTTATTGGTAAGCTCATTTTCAATTTGATTGACGAACGAATTGAAAATAGGGTAGTTCATTTGTACTCCTAATAATTGTTAGAAATTGCAGCTTTTTCTCTCACAATAAATCATGAATAATTACTACACATTAATATATTTAAATCAGGAGTTAAATGGAAATTTGGCGGGGGGTAAATTTTGCTTTGCTATCAGTCCCCACAAGGATGTTCTGGAATGCTTTTTTGAGCTTGGAAACGAGCACAAGCGACTTGTTTTTAGCGTGAACCCGAATGAAACCGCCTTGTTCCTCGACAAGTATCGCCCGCCCAAAAAACGCAACGTCACCGATTTTTTTGAGCTACTGGAAGACAAGCATGTTGTAGAAACATCATTGGCTAAATATGACCGTTTACTTTCTATCCATTTTGAAGATGATCTGAAACTTCTTTTTAAACTTTTTGGCAATAACGCTAATGCATTTCTGATTCAAAACGGAATTATTATCGATGCGTTTAAAAACCCAGAATCGGTAAAGGGTGGGGAACCCCCGAAACCACAAACACCCAATTTTGCTGATGATATCACTGGCAAAGCCAAACCAAAAAACGAGCTTACCAAATTAAACCCACTGCTGCCACGCAACTTGTTACCGGCCTTAATTGAGCAGCACAATGTTGATGATATGAGCGTGCAAGAGACCAAGGCATTTACAACAAAAATTACGCAGGCTCTGGAGCAGGATCCGCATCCGCGTGTTTTGAAGAATGGTGATTTGACGTTATGGTCGGCTGAAATTTTACGCTTGCCCACTGTAAAGTCATTCCTGAAGGTGAACAATGCAGTACGGTTTGCCTACCGAAATGCGGTTCATCTGCGGCGGCTGCATGATAAAAAAGAGCGCTTGCTTCAATTCTTAGATCGCTCTGTTCGGAAAAAGGAGAGTCAGTTTGAGCAGCTGCAGCAGGCCGAGAAAAGCCTCGAGCGGGCCGATGAATATGAAAAATATGGTCATTTACTTATGGCCAATGCGCACAAATCGCTCGATCCGGGCGCAGAAAGTATCACCCTGGAAGATATTTATGAAGAAGATGAACGAGTAGAAATCACCCTTAAAGAGGGAAAATCCATTGCGGAAAACGCTCAAAGATATTACGAGAAGGCAAAATCATCACGCAAAGCTTATGAGAAAGCCAAAGGCAGACTGCCAAAAGTAAAAAGCCAAAAAAAACAGGCTGAAAAATTACGGGATGAGGTGAATGAAATTGATGATTTATACGAACTTGAAGACTGGATTAAAAACCATACCGAAAAACTAGAGGCGTTTGGTTATGGCACCGAGGAAGAAGGGCAGGCAGAATCACCATTCAGAAAATTTAAGGTGGGTAAGTATGAAATATGGATTGGTAAGAATGCAAAGAGCAACGACAAGCTGACGAGTCATGCCCATAAGGAGGATATTTGGCTGCACGCACGAGGTGTAGGTGGCTCTCACGTAGTGATACGGATGGGAAATGAGTCTTCTTATCCGCCGCAAAATGTACTGCTGCATGCGGCTGCCTATGCGGCTTACTATTCAAAGGCCAAAGGAATGGAAACAGCCCCGGTAATGTACACCAAACGCAAATATGTGTATAAACCATCGGGGGCGGCGCCTGGAGCTGTGGCCGTAAAAAAAGAACAGGTGGTAATGGTACCGCCCACCAAGCCCCAGTAGGCGAACTGTATGGCGTTGCTGTTACGTTTCCACCAATCAGATGCGTATATTATAGATCTATTTTTGAAGTGTTTATAAATATAAATTTTGATGAACAGAACAATACCAGAGCGTATTTTTATCTGCGGCTTTATGGGCGCCGGAAAATCTACCGTTGGTCGGGCGCTGGCCGATAAATTGGAAATGCCCTTCTGGGATCTCGACGACTTTATTGAAGACCAGGCGGGGCAGTCTATTCCTGCAATTTTTGAGGCCGCAGGCGAACAGGGCTTTCGTCGCAGGGAGCAATCGGCAGTATTAGATATTATTCGTCAAAAAAAGGGGGTTATTGCTCTTGGAGGCGGTACTTTACAGAGCCAGCATCTGCTCGATCACATCAAAGTAAACGGGCTGCTCATTTACATTAATACGCCCATGGATGAGATTATTCCGCGCATTTCCGGTGATGAAAACCGCCCGCTATTGCTTGATGAAGAGGGTAATATGAAATCAGAATCAGAGTTAGAGAAAGATCTTCAACAGCTGTATGATGAACGACTGCCTTTCTATGAACAGGCCGAAATAACCATCGAATCAACCAGATTTGATGATCAGGAAGAGCTTGTACAATCGTTGGTGAAAAAAATTAAGTACCATGTCGCACTCCATTGAAGTACACCTGCAGCGAAGACACTCTTATGAAATTATGGTTGGGTCGGGCCTATGGGGATGAGATTATCAATTTTTGCTCTAAACATTATTCCTCGCGCAAAGCATTTGTAGTAATCGATGCAAATGTACACGCTCTGCATGGTGAAGCAGTTGAGAAGCAGCTCCAGCGCTATTTTGACACAACAACGATCCTGAAAATTCCTGAGGGCGAAAGCAGTAAGTCCATTTCTCAATGGCGCCAGCTGCAAGATCAGCTGCTAACGAAAGGGGTAGAAAGGACAACTCCGATTATAGCCGTTGGTGGGGGCGTGACGGGTGATCTGGGAGGGTTCGTGGCTGCAACAGCGCTTCGCGGTATTCCGCTGGTCCACCTTCCCACAAGCTTGCTAGCTATGGTTGATAGTTCTATTGGCGGCAAAACGGGTATAAACCATCAAACCGGCAAAAATTTAATTGGCGCTTTTTATCAGCCCGACGCCGTTTTTGCCGACACCGACTTTCTGCAAACATTGAAGCGGAATGAGTGGGTTGGCGGTTTAGCTGAAATGCTGAAGTATGCAGCTATTGATTCTCCCGCAATGTTCCAGGAGCTGCAAAAAGCCATTGAAAAGGGATTCGAGCCATCGGAAAAATGGACTGAACTCATTCGAAAAAGTGCTTCGGTAAAAGCTGAGGTAGTACAAGAAGATGAACTGGAGTCTGGAACCCGGGCGTATTTGAATTTTGGCCATACATTTGGTCACTCACTCGAGAAACAATCGGGGTACGGAAATATCTCGCACGGGCAAGCCGTATATGTAGGAATGCTGGCCGCTGTACACTATTCAAATGCTTTAGGAGCACCAATCAACAAGGCACGATTTAGCCCCTTCAACACGTTATATCCGGTACGCCTGCCAGATCACGTAACAATCCAAGACCTTATTGAGGCGATGCACTACGACAAAAAGGTAAAAAATGACGTGATTCGCCTGGTTCTTTTAAAAGAGTGGGGAGTGCCATTCGTTGAAACAGGCACTGACAAATCACTATTAAGAGAGTCGTGGCAGGCAGCATTTGAAGCACTTAAAACTAATTGATCGACTGATTTTTGGTACTACGCTGGATACATAAAGGCTGGAAAACATTTTGGACAGTGATCCTCTCGCTGATGCTGATTGTCGTGGTCATTGGCGGAAGTATATTTGGCTTGCTTCAACTTGATGCTACCAAAGATGTGATTATTGAGAAAATTGAGAATGATTTTCGCAATAGCTATGAAGGTCGTCTGACGATAGGAGAACTGAATGGCTTGCTTCCTTTTAACGCTGAGCTGAATAACGTTGTGCTGGCTACTAATCCCGATTCGGCTGCCGCTGCTGATACACTGGCCAGCATCGGTCAGGCACGGGTAGGAATTGATATATGGGCATTGCTGCGCAATCGGCTTACTATTGATGCATTCAGCCTGCAAAAGCCTTCCCTGCGGTTTACAGCAAACGGGCAAGGCGGCTACACACTCTCAAGTGCTTTGAACCGGAAACAGGCTGTTGATGACACAAGTTCAGCAGGCTCGTCTTGGATAAAGGGTGTTGAAATTATCGCTCCCAGCGTTACCGTT
>NNSL01000002.1 GCA_003123965.1 Balneolaceae bacterium SMO_bin1 | reverse complement strand
CCGCTGGCAGAGCTGACGCATAAACGACGTATGTCGGCATTGGGACCTGGGGGACTGACGCGAGAACGAGCTGGTTTTGAAGTTCGTGACGTGCATTACACGCACTATGGTCGCCTATGCCCAATTGAAACACCTGAGGGCCCGAATATTGGCTTGATTTCTTCACTCTGTGTTCATGCAAAGGTCAACGATTTTGGATTCATTGAAACACCGTACCGCAAGGTAAAAGACGGTGAAGTGACTAACGAAATTGAATACCTCTCAGCAGAACAGGAAGATGAAACGGTGATTGCGCAGGCAAATGCGCCGCTTGATGAGAAAGGCGTTTTCAAAAATGAAAATATTTTCTCCCGTTTCCGTGACGGTAACTACCAGTTGGCTTCACCGGAGAAGGTGGGCTACATGGATGTTGCCACTAACCAGATCTCATCCGTTGCGGCGGCATTAATTCCATTTATGGAGCACAACGATGCTAACCGTGCCCTTATGGGTGCGAACATGCAGCGGCAGGCAGTACCTTTGCTCCGACCCGATTCGCCCATTGTTGGAACCGGTCTTGAGCATCGTGCAGCTAAAGATTCGCGCGCAATCATTACCGCTGAAGGGGATGGAGAAGTAACCTATGTAAGCTCCAATGAAATTCGCGTAAAATACGAACGAACAGAAATGGAGCAGCTCTGTTACTTCGACGAAGGCATTAAAAGTTACGAACTGCGTAAGTTTGAACGTACCAACCAAGATACCACGAACAACCAAACGCCAATTGTTAAAGTGGGCGACAAGGTGAAAGAAGGTCAACCTCTTGCCGATGGTTGTGCTACTGATAACGGTGAGCTAGCGCTTGGCCGTAACTTGCTTGTAGGATTTATGCCTTGGAGAGGATATAACTTTGAGGATGCCATTGTAGTAAGTGAGCGCATCGTTCAAGATGATATTTATACCTCCATCCACATTGAAGAATTTGAGCAGGAAGTACGGGACACCAAACGCGGCGAAGAAGAGCTGACGCGTGAGATTCCGAACGTGAGCGAAGATGCTACCGCTGATCTTGATGAGCAAGGCATTATACGCACCGGTGCAAAAATTAACTCGGGTGATATTCTTGTTGGTAAAATTACGCCCAAAGGCGAAACCGACCCCACGCCTGAAGAAAAACTCCTGCGTGCTATATTTGGCGACAAAGCCGGTGATGTGAAAGATGCATCCCTGAAAGTACCACCTGGAGTTTCGGGCACTGTTATTGATACTAAGCTCTTTAGCCGTAAGCGTGATGAGCAGATTTCACGCCGTGAAGAGAAAAAGCAGGTAGAGCTCGAAAACGAGCGTCATGCCGAAAAGGTATCCGAGCTGAATAGTAAAATGGTTGATAACCTGTATTCGCTGCTGCGTGATAAAACATCACCTGGCGTGTACGACTTCAGCGGTGTAGAACTTATACCTAAAGGAGAAAAATACCGTAAATCGGATTTTGAAGAGCTCGATCCAATAAATATTAATGATAATATTCAGTGGGCTACCGACGATGAGTTGGTTGAACACGTACGCTTGCTCTTTAAAAACTACCGTAAGCTGCGCCGCGAACTTGATACTGAGGCGAAACGCCGCAAGTACCAGATTCAGGTAGGTGATGATCTGCCGCCTGGAATCATCCAGAAAGCGAAGGTGTATGTGGCCAAAAAGCGTAAGCTGCAAGTGGGTGATAAGCTTTCGGGTCGACACGGAAACAAAGGTGTAATTGCCAAGATTCTGCCGGTAGAAGACATGCCGTTTATGGAAGATGGCACACCGGTTGATATTTGCTTAAACC
This sequence comes from Balneolaceae bacterium SMO_bin1, assembly GCA_003123965.1. Next base: position 3,492 of record NNSL01000002.1, on the reverse strand, counting down.
CGCTGGGCGTACCTTCGCGTATGAACCTTGGCCAGATTTACGAAACCATTCTCGGATGGGCCGGCAAAAAGCTGGGCGTAAAGTTTGCATCCCCCATTTTTGACGGTGCTTCCTACGATCAGGTTCAGGATAAACTTGAAGAAGCCGGTTTGCCAAAAGATGGTCGTGTAACACTCTATGATGGCCAAACGGGTGAACCCTTTGATCAGAAAACAACTGTAGGTTACATTTACATGTTGAAGTTGAATCACCTGATTGAAGACAAGATGCACGCGCGCTCCATTGGACCTTACTCTCTTATTACGCAGCAACCGCTGGGTGGTAAGGCACAGTTCGGTGGCCAGCGCCTTGGAGAAATGGAGGTTTGGGCACTGTATGCTTATGGTGCATCAAACATCTTGAAGGAGATGCTTACTGTAAAAAGTGATGATGTGAAAGGTCGATCGAAAGTATATGAGGCCATTGTTAAAGGTGAAAACCTTCCCGATGGCGAAGTTCCGGAGTCCTTTAAAGTACTATTGCGCGAGCTGATGGGACTTGGTCTGGAAGTGCATATCGACTAGACATCAATTTATATCTGAATTAACGAACTTATACTGTTCCTAAAGTCAATACGGAGGTCAATCCTTGCCGACTACCAATACATTAACAGTCTCTAAAGACTTCGACACCATTGGAATTTCCTTAGCGTCACCGGAAACAATTCTTTCCCGGTCGCATGGTGAAGTCTTGACGCCAGAAACAATAAACTATCGAACATTTAAACCGGAAATGGATGGTCTTTTCTGTGAAAAGATCTTTGGTCCGGTTAAAGATTACGAATGCCATTGCGGTAAGTACAAGCGCATTCGTTACAAAGGCATTATTTGTGATCGCTGCGGTGTTGAAGTGACCCGTAAGGCAGTTCGCCGTGAGCGCATGGGCCACATTACGTTAACCGTGCCCGTGGTTCATATTTGGTACTTTAAATCACTGCCGAATAAAATTGCGTATCTGCTGGGCTATTCTTCAAAAAATCTCAGCAAAATTGTTTACTACGAAACCTATGTGGTAACCAATCCCGGTGCGGCGGCCGATCTCGGTTACAAGCGCGGTGATCTTATCTCCGAAGAAGAATATTACGATATTCAGGAGCAAATGCCGGAGGATGAATTCGGTATTGACGGCGAAGAAGATGAAATGGTATTTAATGCCAAAGAAGGCGCCGAGGCCCTGCAGGATCTGCTTACAGACCTTGATCTGGACAGCCTTGCCTATCGCTTACGTTACGAGGTGAAGAATGAAACTTCACAAATGCGTAAGAAGAAAAAACTGAAACGACTGCAGGTAATTGAATCATTCCGTGCGGCAAACGAACACACTGAGAATCGTCCGGAATGGATGATTCAAAGTGTTATTCCGGTTATTCCACCGGAACTGCGCCCACTGGTACCGCTGGAAGGTGGTCGCTTTGCAACTTCCGATCTTAACGATCTTTATCGTCGCGTTATCATTCGCAACAATCGTCTTAAGCGCCTTATAGATATTAAGGCTCCTGACGTAATCCTGCGTAATGAGAAACGCATGCTGCAGGAAGCGGTTGATTCGCTGTATGACAACTCTCGTAAATCAAACGCTGTGCGCAGCAACAATCGTCCGCTCAAATCGCTCAGCGATATGCTGAAAGGAAAGAGCGGTCGCTTCCGTCAGAATCTTGCTTGGTAAGCGAGTTGATTATTCCGGCCGTTCTGTAATTGTAGTAGGGCCAGAACTGAAAATGCACGAGTGCGGCCTGCCTAAAGAAATGGCCGTAGAACTTTACAAGCCGTTTATTATCCGCCGATTGATCGAGCGCGGATACGTAAAGACGGTAAAAAGTGCGAAAAAGGTTGTTGATCGTCGTGAACAGGCGGTTTGGGAAGTGCTCGAAAATGTAATTGACGGGCACCCCGTAATGCTTAACCGTGCACCAACGCTTCACCGATTGGGTATCCAGGCATTTCAGCCGGTTCTGATCGAGGAGAAAGCAGTTCGCTTGCACCCGCTGGCATGTACGGCCTTTAACGCCGACTTTGACGGTGACCAGATGGCGGTTCACGTACCGTTGAGTAATGATGCCGTTCTTGAGGCATCGGTACTGATGCTTGGTTCGCATAATATTTTAAGTCCTGCTAACGGTGGACCGATTGCGGTACCATCGCAGGATATGGTTCTGGGTATTTACTACCTCACCAAAATGGCCAGCGATCAGAAAGGCGAAGGAAAAACTTTTGCCAACACTGATGAAGTTCTGGTTGCCCATGATCAAAATCGCGTACACATTCACGCGAAGATCAACGTTCGCATCACCAAAGAAATGGAAGATGGTGAAGTGAAAGATGAAATTATTAAAACAACTACAGGCCGTGTGATCTTTAACAAGATTCTGCCGCCTGAGATGCCGTTCATCAACAAAACGCTCGGCAAGAAAGAGCTTCGAAGCCTTATTGGTGATATTCATCACGAAGTAGGCACGGCTCGTACGGCCAACTTCCTCGATGATATGAAGAAGCTTGGGTTTGAGCAGGCAACCATTGGTGGATTGTCGTTCAACCTTGAAGACATTGTGATTCCCGACGAAAAGCAAGAGTTGATTAATAAAGCTCAGGACGAAGTTTCGGAAATTACCGAGCGCTACGAAATGGGCTTTATCACAGATAATGAACGCTATAACCAGGTTATTGACAAGTGGACCAGCACCACAAATCGCGTGTCTGAGTCCCTGTTTAACGCACTCACAGCCGATCGTGATGGCTTTAACCCGGTATTTATGATGGCTGATTCCGGTGCTCGTGGCTCGAAAGAGCAGATTCGTCAGCTTGGTGGTATGCGTGGACTGATGGCGAAGCCACAGAAGAGCTCAATGCAATCGGGTAACGAAGTAATTGAGAATCCGATTCTCTCAAGTTTCCGCGAAGGTCTGACCGTACTTGAATACTTTATTTCAACGCACGGTGCGCGTAAAGGTCTTGCCGATACAGCGCTTAAAACAGCTGATGCTGGTTACCTTACACGTCGTCTGGTTGATGTATCACAGGATATTATCATTAAGGAAAAAGATTGCGGTACACTCCGTGGTCTCAAGATGAAGGCACTTAAAGATAACGAAGACGTTATCGAAAGCCTTGAAGACCGAATCTTGGGTCGCGTTTCACTACACGAAATTTACGACCCCATCTCTGATGAGCTAATTTGTGAAGCAAACCAGATGATAGATGAGGAAGTAGCGCAGAAAATTGCCGAAACCTCCATTGAAGAAGTTGAAATTCGTTCGGTTCTGACATGCGAAAGCCCACGCGGAGTTTGCTCCAAGTGCTACGGCCGCGATCTTTCTCGCGGAACCTTAGTTCAGGTGGGTGAAGCTGTAGGTGTAATTGCGGCACAGTCTATTGGTGAGCCGGGTACCCAGCTTACACTGCGTACCTTCCACGTAGGTGGTACGGCATCGCGCATGGAGTCAGAATCGATGCACAA
>NNSL01000332.1 GCA_003123965.1 Balneolaceae bacterium SMO_bin1 | reverse complement strand
GGACATTCGGTAAAGGACGGGAAGTAATTAGTACTGCCAATCGCAACAGCCGCGGTGTGCGACCGTATTCGTCATCACAGGAGTCAGATTTTTATCGTGGTATAGCTGCAACCTACGGTGGTGACTTACAATTAACGGGCTTTTACTCATTTCGAAATCACACCGCAAGTTTAATTTCAGAAAATCTAAGCCGACTGCCGCAAGAAGATGGTTATCACCGCACGCTAAATGAACGGGATCAACGCGATAATCTTAAACAGAGATTATATGGCGGACGCCTGCGCATGGAATTTCCTTTTGGGTTTGTGGGCGCCAGCGGTTACCGTACCTCGTACAGCAAGTTTATTTCAGCAGGTTCCGGTTTGTCAGATCAATACGATTTTAGCGGGCAGATCAATTCAGTTGTAGGAGTTGATTACACGCTCCTGGCAGGCCCGGCCGTGGTTTTTGGTGAAGGCGCACGAAGCCAAAACGGGGGCCTTGGTTTTATAACCGGGGTGGAGAGTCCCATCGGCTTAAATACGGAACTGACCGTGGCATACCGTAATTATGCCGAAGATTTTCAGTCAATTTTGGGAAGTGGGTTCGGCGAAAGTTCAGGTCAACCAAAAAATGAAAAAGGTATTTATCTTGGCTTGAGGCATACACTGAATCCGAATGTACAGCTCAGCGCTTATTTTGACCAATTCAGCTCACCCGCACCCAGCTTTGGAACCACGCAGCCTACACAGGGATACGATTGGCTGGGGCTGGCCGAAGTGACACTTAACCGTGATCTGCAATTCTATGTGCAGGTACGCAGCGAAGTAGAAGACGACGAGTACGATGTGACCGATGAATTTGGACGGACGCAGGTACGTTTGGGAGAAGCCCAGCGAAGCAGCATTCGGGGGCAGTTGGCGTATCAGGTGAATCCTAAAATCAGGCTCCGCACCAGGGCAGAGGGCGTGCGCAGTCGGCAAGCCGGATCAGATGTAGAATTTGGCTACCTGCTCTACCAAGATTTACGATATGCTCCGAACCCCAAATGGTCGATTGATACCCGTATCACCCTGTTTGATACCGATAGTTTTGCCACCCGGCTGTACCAATTTGAAAATGATTTGCTTTACGTGCTTTCTAACGAAGTGCTCTACAACCAGGGCCAGCGCATGTATTTGTTGATCAATTATGAGCCGCTGGAATACCTTGAGTTGTGGGCCAAAATAGGGGTCACTATATTTGAAAATGAGCAGGAAATTGGAAGCGGCCTGAATAGGATTGACGGTAACAAGCGCAGCGACATCGGGTTTCAGGTACGGTTATTGCTATAAGTGTTTTGATTGAGGTACGATAATCTGTTTATTTGTGAGCGTATGCTTGATTACCGGCACCGGTTGTACAATTGAGCGCTTAAATCAAATTATATCGACCCATTTTCTAAAATCTGCGCAGCAATGATTCCCGTTACTAAAACGTATTTGCCTCCCCGCGAGGAGTACGATGCCTACCTCGATCAGCTCTGGGAATCAGGATGGATTACCAACAACGGTAAGCTGGCTACGAGCCTGGAAAAAAAGCTCGAGCAATACCTTGGCGTAGAGCACCTGCAGCTGGTTTCAAATGGTACCACAGCATTGCAAATTGCATTGAAGGTGCTGGATATAACCGGAGAGGTTATCACAACGCCATTCTCATATGTTGCCACTACATCATCTATTTTGTGGGAAAATTGCGAGCCAGTTTTTGTCGATATTGAGCACGATTCGCTGACTATAGATGCAGAAAAAATAGAGGCGAAAATTACCGAAAAGACCTCTGCAATCATGGGCACGCATATTTACGGCATACCGTGTGATGTGCACAAGATTCGATCGATTGCTGAAAATTATAATCTCAAGGTTATCTATGATGCCGCACACGCATTTGGGGTGAAGCTGAATGGGAAAGCGTTATCTTCTTTTGGAGATTTATCAGCGTTGAGCTTCCATGCAACCAAGCTCTTTCACACCGTAGAAGGTGGTGCGCTGGTTACTAACGATAAAGATTTGTCTGAAAAAATATTTCTCAGCAAAACGTTTGGGCATCGGTACAATGAGCACTTGCAGTTAGGTATCAATGGAAAAAATTCTGAGCTCCATGCCGCTATGGGCCACTGTATGCTTTCTAAAGTTGAGGGCTTGATTAAAAGAAGAAGAGAACTCACAGCAGTTTATCATGCCCAACTCGATACCGATCAGATTCGCTTTCCTAACATTCCGGACGGGGTTCAATATAACTACGGTTATTTTCCTGTAATTTTTAGCTCAGAACAACAATTGCTCGAAGTCACAGAAAGCCTGAAAAAAGCAGATATTTATCCCCGGCGTTATTTTTATCCTTCACTAAACGAGCTGCCATACCTACAAGCCAAGCAGCAATGTCCAATATCATCTGATATTGCAAACCGGGTGCTATGTCTACCCATTTATGAAAGTTTGCAGGAGACGGAGGTAAATCGCATTTCTGAAATTGTAAATTCTATAACCAGATCTTCGTCATGAGTTTGGGAATCATGCAGCCATATCTGTTCCCATATATCGGTTACTTCCAGTTAATACATGCTGTAGACACTTTTGTCATTTATGACGATGTTCAGTACATCACGCGAGGCTGGATAAATAGAAACCGAATTTTGCAAAACGGGGAACCGAACCTGTATACCTTCAGCCTACAGAGTGATTCTTCGCGCAAGAATATCAACCAGCGGTATTTCACTCCCCACTTCAAAGATGAGTGCAATGAGTTTCTCAAGATGATTCAGATTGCATACGGCAATGCTCCCTATTTTGAACGAACCAATGCTATGGTAGAAGCTGTTCTCGATAGCATGAAACCCGATGAAATTTCCGAAAATATTGCTGATAAAATTACCCGCAGTATAAAGCAGATAAGTGACTTCTTGGGATTAAGTACGAAATTTAAAATCTCATCGCAGCTTCATAAAAACAATGCTAAATCGGGCCAGGAGCTTATCCTAGAGATCAATCGCGTGTTAGGGTCGCAGCGCTATATCAATCCTGAGGGCGGGAAATCATTATATGACCTAGAGCGTTTTCGGGAAGAAAACGTACAGTTGCGATTTCTGGAATCCCATGATATTGAATATGCGCAGTTTTCCGATGATTTTGTACCCTCGCTATCTATTATTGATGTTTGTATGTTCAATAGCCTTGACGAGATTCAGAAACTCCTCAACGCTTATTCACTAACAAAATAATCTACCTTTTATCTTTTCCCATGGCAGAACCAAGCAAAAAAGTTGTCATTTTTGGTGAAGGTCAGCTTGCAAGCTTGGCCCACTTTTACCTGCAGCACGACAGTGATTATGAGGTGACAGCTTTTACCGTCGATGCGGATTATAAAAACAATGATAGCTTTGAGGGCAAACCATTGGTTGCATTCGAAGAAGTTAGTAAGCAGTACCCGCCTGATGCATTCAATATGTTTCTGCCCATTAGCTTTAAGCAGATGAGCCATTTGCGCCGCGATAAATATGAAGCCGCAAAAAAAATGGGCTATAACTTAATCAGTTATGTAAGCTCAAAGGCAACAACATGGCCCGACCTTGACATCGGTGACAACTGCTTCATTTTCGAAGACAACAATATACAGCCATATGTTAAGATCGGGAACAATTGTGTGCTATGGAGCGGTAATCATATTGGTCATCATACAGTCATAAAAGATCATGTTTTCATTACTTCCCACGTGGTGATCTCCGGTGCTTGCACCATAGAAGATCATGCTTTTTTAGGCGTTAATTCAACTATACGAGATGAGACCCATATCGCCGAAGCCACGCTGGTGGGTATGGGTGCGACCATCGTAAAAGACACTGAACCGCGGGGTATATACCTGGGTACAAAAGCCCGAAAAATTGATAAGGAAAGTCTCGATCTTGATTCACTTTCGCATAAATCGGATGGGTAGGCAATGATGTGGAAGAAAAAAGGCCTAATTTTTGAAACTGACCACCAGCACCCCTGGATGGCATCGCACGCCTGCGTACCAACGGCCCTTTTGCTGGAAGATATGCAACGAATCAGAATCTACTTTGCTCCCCGCAACAAGAAGGGCCAAAGCATCCCCACATTTATAGATGTAAAAGCCAATGATCCCTCGCAGGTGTTGTCTTTACACGACAGGCCAATTCTTCAGCTGGGTGAGCTGGGAACTTTTGATGATGGTGGCATCATGCCCTGTTCAGTAGTTCGCCACAAAGGGCAGATTTATCTCTACTATGTGGGATGGAATCCCAGCGTGTCGGTGCCGTATCGCAATGCCATTGGGCTGGCCGTTAGCGATGACGGAGGTACAACATTCAGCCGAATGTACCCCGGCGCAATTGTGGACCGAAACAAACGCGAACCCTTTTTTACAGCTTCCCCATGCGTGATGAAAGAAGGGGACATTTGGCACATGTGGTATGCGTCTTCTACGGGCTTTGTTGAAATAGGGAATAGGGTGGAGCCGATCTATGTAATTAAATACGCCCGCTCGAATGATGGCATAAACTGGCAGCGCGATAATATCACCTGCATTGAACCGAAGAATAAGTACGAGGCGAACGCGCGCGCCACAGTAATAAAGCAGAACGGCATGTACAAAATGTGGTATGCATATCGCGGCAGTCATGATTTTCGGGATGGCGAAGACAGCTACCGCATTGGGTATGCTGAGTCGGAAGATGCCGTGCAATGGAAACGGAAAGATGCCCAGGCCGGCATTTCATACTCCGATAGCGGATGGGATTCAACGATGCAGACGTATCCTAATGTGCTGCAGTTCAAAGATCGGATGTACCTGTTTTATAATGGGAATGGCTTTGGGAAAACCGGCATAGGATTTGCAGAACATAAACTATAATTGATTATACAGATCATTAGGGTATGAGAATATTAGACTTTGATAAAGAGCGCTTTAATTTCCACGAAATCATTAAAGATTTTATAGGAAATGGAAAGCTGACGGACTTGGAGGCAGAAAAAAGCGGAAACGGCGATTCTGCTTCTGCCAATTCTATTTACAAAAACATGGAGCAGACGTCTGCTTTTAACCGACTGTATGAAAAGTTGAATTCGAATGAGGGCCGTAGATTTTACACGCTTTTCGAAAGTTTTATTCAAAATGTAATCCGGCCCATGTACAACGAGCCCATATTTTACCAGAAAAAACCGACGCACCGCATCCATTTTAAAAACAGCAGTGGCGCTGCGCGTTTCCATAAAGACAGTGATTACGGCCACAACCGTGCTGAAATCAATTATTCGATACCACAAACGCCCATGTTTGGCACCAACGCTATCTGGATTGAAAGTGAAGAAGACAAGGCCGATTACCAGCCCATGGAG
>NNSL01000302.1 GCA_003123965.1 Balneolaceae bacterium SMO_bin1 | reverse complement strand
GCTCCGTGAAGCGGCAAACATTGAAGACTACCGTAACCAGGTATTGCAGCAGCAGTAATTTTTAAAAAACTAATTTAATTTCAATGGGTGAGAAGCGTGCTTCTTGCCCATTTTTATTTTATGGCATACTAAAGGCAAATAACGAATCCCAAAACCGTTGTCTCAATTCACTGAAAAGGATCGAAAATGGATGGCGCTGGCATTGGAAATTGCCGAGCGAGGTGCGGGTTACGTATCGCCCAACCCAATGGTGGGCTGTGTTATAGTTGCATCAGATGGCGAAAAAATAGGCCAGGGCTATCATGAGCGTTACGGACAGGCCCATGCCGAGATGAATGCGTTAAATGACGTGCAGCGCACTGAGCGACTGGAAGGTGCCACTGCATACGTTACGCTGGAACCGTGCGCACACCATGGTAATACTCCACCATGCTGCGAGCTGCTGGCCGATCAGCCGCTGGCACGTGTAGTAGTGGCCATGAAAGATCCCACAGCAAGAGTGAACGGCAAAGGGATTGATTATCTCCGTGAAAATGGAATACAAGTAGATGTGGGGTTAATGAAAGAAGAGGCACAGCAACTTAACGAATTCTTTCTCCACTATAACCGGTACAAGCGCCCGTTTGTTACCTTGAAGATGGCCCAAACCCTTGATGGTTACATTGCTGCAGCTGATGGCGACTCGCAATGGATCACTGGCCAAACTGCGCGAACGCAGGTACACCGCTGGCGCAGCACCTACGATGCTGTGTTGGTAGGCCGCAATACGGCCATGGTTGATAACCCGCGTTTAACCGTACGCCACGTTGAGGGGCGGCAGCCGCGACGAATAGTAATAGACGGACCACTGGAACTACCCGAATCATTAAACCTGTTTAGCGACCAATATGAAGAAAAAACGATTGTGGTGACTCACAACAGACAGAAAGTTGAACAGGAAAACGATCCGATGCTGAAGATGCTGGAGTCGAACTATTTTCGCGGTAAGACACTGCTGGTACCCGAAAAGGATGGACATACGAATCTCGATGAAATGATGAAAAAGCTGGCTGACGAAGAAATTATGTCTATTTTGGTAGAGCCGGGTCAGCAACTGGCGTCGGTATTGCTACGTGAAAACCTGGTGGATAAAATAGAATGTTTTATCGCCCCCAAAATGCTGGGAGCCGGCACCCGGTCGGTATTGGGCAGCGGCATTAAACGAATGAATGAGATTATTGAATTCCGCCAAAGCCAGTGGCGCCTCGTGGGTGATGATATGCTGTTTTCTGGGTATTTGTAATCGAAGCAAGTATTAAATTGAATTATTTAAGTCATGTTTACCGGAATTATTAAAGAAGTGGGCCGCATTCAAAGCGTCAAATCACTTGACGGCGGCAAGGAGCTTGCCATCAATTGCGATATGGCACAGCAGGTAGAGGTGGATCAGAGCATCAGCATAAATGGCGTTTGCCATACGGCTACACAGGTACGCGAAAACACGTTTACCGTGCAAAGCGTGGAAGAAACACTGCGCAAAACTAATATTGGTGATCTAAAATCTGGAGACTTGGTCAACCTTGAGCCCTCACTTCATCCCGATCAATTGTTGGATGGGCACTTGGTACAGGGGCATGTTGACGCCACCGGCCGCATTGCCGCCATTGAGCAAGAAGGCACCGATTGGCTGGTCACTATTGAGTACGACTCGGAATACAGGGATTTGATTGTAGGGCGCGGCAGTATCGCTATTGATGGCATCAGCCTGACGGTAGCGAACGAAAAAGATAACTTGTTCACCGTAGCCATCATCCCTTATACATACGAGCATACCAATCTAAAAAACCGCACCGAGGGTGATACGGTGAACCTGGAGTTTGATATTCTGGGTAAATATGTAGTGCGGTACCTGAAAAATCGCGAAGCTTAATAGCGCATATTACCCACGCCGCGACCAGTGGGACTGGAACTCCGCTCGAGATTTTTAAGCAGCGGCAACTTCTGAAAAATGCTTTGAATTTGGGAGCTGTTTACGGCCAGCTTAAAGAAGTAGTACTGGAAATCGCCAAACGGGTTCATCTGAAAAGAAAGCGTCCATTCGTGCAAATCACGTGATAGGTTGAACTGAGAAGGCGTCAACTCCTTTTGAATAAAATCGTAGCCGATGCGCGTGCTGAAGCTCCACTTGGGCGTAAGCTGAAATTGAATGTTTTGCGCGTTAATAGTGGCAGACTTTCGGTTTTCACCCACCGGGTTGAGATCCCAATTGTAGCGGAAGTTAATGGAAACAGACCACGGTGAATTGATCGGCTGCACGGGACGACTGTTAAAATACGGATCCATTGGGCTGAATATGGATTGGTCCAGGGGATCATACTGTGCAGGAAAGTATGGCGTTTGGTTTACCTGTACGCCGCGTCCACGGCCTCCGCTGAATGACGTGCTTGCACTGATATTAAAGTTAACCAGCTCAGCTAGCCGGCCGCTTTCACCTATCAAAAACTGGTCGACGCGCGTGCCTAGTGAATCGCGTTCATAAAAGTTGAAATTGGCCGAAGCTCGTAAACTTACCCCGTCAACAATGCTTGAGGTAAGCGAGGTGTTCAGGTTCGAAAGTTTAAGGCTGTCGGCCGCGAAATTATAGCTGGAGTTAAGGCTCAGCTGATCGATAATGCGCAGTATATTTTCGGAGGTTTCTCCGGTAGAGTCGCGCCGTACCTGTTTAGCCTCAAAAACGTTACTTACGCCAAAGTTGATCGCACGGCGTTCTCCTCTGCTCGGTCCCCTGAAAACTTCATTAGAGAATATTGAAAATTCCCGCGTTCGGCCTGTTGTATCGGTTTGTACTTCTTCATAATAACCAAAGAAATCACTGCCAAAGTCAGGTCTGTAGCTCAGCGATACATTCGGGCGTACCGTGTGGCGAAATCCTTCAATGTTGCCAATGCTCACATTTGATATTCCGTAAAAGGTAGTGGAAAAGTTGAGATTGGTTGAGAATTCCCGGGTGGCTTCAAACCCACGTATTTTTCGGTTTCTACACGGTTGGAATCGGGGTTAAAGCTGCGGCGCGTGCTGGTGGGGAACCAGTACTCGGTGTAGTTAGTATTGGCGCTGAGGTTCAGGAATTGACTGGTTAAAATATTACTAAGGCCAATATCTGCATCCTGTCGAAATCCATATCGAAAATGATCGTTGTTGCCTGTTGCCCGTCGGTATTTATCCGGACTAAACAGTGCCTCCAACCACGTTACTTGCGTATCACTCCCTTCTAGGGGGTTAAAACTGTAGTTTGATTGAAAGTTATTGCCGTATTGAAAAGTTAGGTTTTCGTACCAGCTGGAGGCTTCGTTTGTATTTGCGTCGTCGGCAAAGGGAGTGAGCCGCCGGAGACTGAAATTAAAGCTGGGTCCGCTCAATGTGGCACTGTTGTCCTGAAAATCCCGATTCTGCCGTATTGAGGCATTAAAAGAATACAGGTCGGAAGGATGGCGGTATCGGTAATTGATGCTCGACTTGGTAGTGGTGCGCACTCGGTTGTCAATATCGTAGGAATTACGCCGATAAAAGTCGGCAGTTCGGTAATTAATATCAGCCGATATGTTGGAGTAAGGTGAAAACTCCTGGCTGTGTTGCACGCTCACCAACTTCTGGGTTTGAACCTGAAAGTCGGGGTCAGTTGGTTCCAGACCGCGCTCGCGCGAGTAGCCGATCTGCACCGATCCGTTAAAAGCATCACGTTTACGATACGTGGTGCTGCCGTCAAAGTAGAAGGTGCCCGAGGTAAAAATATCAACGGAGGCTTGGCCTACTATATAATCATTGAAATACTGAAACCAGCCCAGGTTTCGAAGTCCGAGTCCGCGGGCACTTGTGTTTTGGAAAACGTAAGTGGGTTCTAAAATTCCGGATTGCCGCTGATCTACATTGCCGGGGAAATAGCCAAACGGAAACACGATGGGATACGGTATATCGAGAATATACAGCCGTGCGTTTTGGAAAAATATTTCATTGCGGCCGCCATCATTCCGTACCAGTTTCATGCGATCCATTTGAATATAATAATGGGGATGATCCAGCGTGCAGGTTGAATAGATGGCCTCCTCAAGAAATACTACATGTGGACTCACATTTTTAACCTTGGTGCCCGTTACTTTGCCCTGCTCAATCTCCACGCGGGCTACATCAAACCGGCCCTGTTCGGTCTGATAGTTGAAAGCAATTTTTTGGCTTCGAATCGGGGGTTCACCCTCCCGAGTGAGTACGGGTTGCGAAAGGGTGTCTTGGGGCGTTTGCGTGCTTGCAGTAACTAAGTTTTGGTTCAAATTTAAATTGATGGTACCCGATTCTAGCTGCCCGGCCTGGTGGGTTACTTGCGCCGAACCGTATAGATTGGCTATGCGATCGCCCCTAAAATTGAACACCAGCGAATCAGTGGCCTGGAACTGAACTTCGCCTTCGCGCAACGAGCCCGACTGAGGCCGCTCAGGAGCACCGCCGGTTGGTTGCGTAACGGTATCGGGCAATGCTGTTTGCAGCGTATCATTTTGCACAGCAGCGGTATCGGCTACCTGCGCGTGAAGAGGAAACGCACCAATTAGGGCAAATAGCACGAATGCCATGATTCCGGCAAAGCGCGAGCCTACAGTGTATGTGCGCTTGCAGTTCAGCAAAGATATAAAATTGCGGTTGGTTGAGATGGTATAAGCACTGGTTCAGTACATTAGGTAAAGGCCTGCTCTAATATAAATTTCCGGCAGGATATATGCAGAAAGAGATGGAGGAAGACTACTTTTTCTCTTTAATTTTGTATATTAGCTCACCTTCTTTTTTCATACCATATTCCTCTCGTGCAATGCGTTCAAGCAGTGCGGGATCAGTACTAAGGTTATCAATTTTTTTCTTGATAAGTTTCGTATCCGCTTCGAGCTGTTCGGTTTTTTGCTGCAGATTTTCGTAGCGCTGATTGAGTTGATAGCGCGTCCACAAACTGTAGGTATCAATAAAAGTAAACCACATGACAATAAATCCCCCCAGAACAAGAAAAAGGAACGACTTGCTCCATCGTAATGGGTTTAAATGTTGAAAGTTCATGGGCGGTAATTTTCAGCGACTCATCTTTTTTTATTCCAAAAGAAAATACACCAATTTAATTATTAAACGCAATTTTTATGAACAGCCGATTTTCGGCCATATGCTTTGTTTTTCTATTCAATTTTGGCTTTGCAACTGCGGTAAAGGGACAGGCCGACTCAAGTTCGGTTGAGTGGGTTAACGTTTATTTTAATATGCCGGCAGATACAACCGTGGCCATGGCCAATAATCGCAATGCCGACAAACAGGATTTAATTGGCACGTTAGAGTCGCTTATCGATTCGGCCCAAAGCAGCG